>CAIXUF010000498.1 GCA_903922535.1 Candidatus Hydrogenedentota bacterium | reverse complement strand
TGCAGCAGCGGCGGCAGCAGGTCCAGGCATACGCCCGCCACCATCAAAGTCAGCAGCAGCAGGATGCTGGGCCCGTAAGGCCGCATAAGCCCCAGGGTGCGGGCAAAAATGCCGTGCCCGCCCTTGCAGCGGGAACATTCTCCTCCGCGCCCCATCAACGGGAGCCCGCACTTTGCACATTGCCATTCACTCGGCTGAGCGAGCGCGCTCTCCGGCAACGGACGCCCCTCGACCTGGCGATCGATCTGGCGCGCCACCCGCGCAAACAATTCGCGTTGAGAGTTCGAGTAGCGGGCCACATCCACATACAGCCCCTCGATCTTGAACTGTAGAAAAGAGCTGCCCACTTTCTGCAAGGCGCGTGCTTTCTGAATGGCGGCCAGTTCGAACGGCCCCGTGACCGTCCCGACCCGATGGCCGGACGCCACGATGGATGCCACGCGTGTTTTGGCCACAAGCGTCCAGACTTCCGCAGTGGAGCCATCGAAATCGAGGTCACCCTTGACTGCGAAGAACATCTCATCGTCCTTGAAGCCGAGCGCTTCAGCCCGCTCCCGGACCCCGTCGGGAAGACGATGAAAGACGAGATTGTGCAGGGACGCCGGGACGGTATCCTTGCCAATCGCCACATGCTTTATAAAGCCAGCCATTCCCGCCTATCTCCAAAAACAAGAAACGCGTCTTGTATCCGCGCAAGACATCTCGCTAAACCCATGAAAACATCTGACGTGAAATCGCCTTTCGAATGATGCGGTCACGCGCCCGTCGAGCCCCCACATAAGAAAGCAATTTCATGGGGGGGAAATATGCAGAAATCAGGCAGAAGGGTCAAGATGCGGATAAAGCGTCATCAACGGGCGGGGAAAGCGACGACAGTCGCCGCTTCATGAAAGTTTATCATTGTCCTTAACTCCTGCGCGGCGATAGGCTTTACCGGCAAAGACTCTACGAGAGAGATGACGATGCGAAAGCCGGAGCCACGACGACACCGAAGCAAAGAAAGAGCCACTCCCCTTATCACGGAAGTTTCGGATGTCATCAGCGAAATACGACAGGTCCGCATGCGCGATGGCATTCGGCTGGCTGTGCATTTGCATCGGCCTTCTGCGCCGGGTCGGTACCCCGCGATCCTCACCTATACGCCATACCGCCTGGGCCTGCTGGGAGCCCCTCCGCCGATCGTCCGGGAGGGGTATGTCCATGCCGCCTTCGACATTCGCGGCACAGGTAATTCCGAAGGCTGGAATGACAGCATCTATAGCGCTCCGGAACGGCAGGATGGCTACGACATGGTCGAATGGCTGGCCGCCCAGCCATGGTGCACGGGGGCTGTGGGCATGTGGGGGATATCCTTCGGCGCCGTCGTCGCCATTCAAACGGCCATGGCCGCTCCGCCGCACCTGAAAGCCATCATCGCCCGTTCGGGCAGCGACGATCCCTTCACGGAATGGACGAATCCCGGAGGCCTTGTCCGCCCCTACCATTACACCAACTACGGGCCACTGATGTCGGCATTAAACTTTGCGCCTCCCAACCCCGAGGTTGTCGGCAAACAGTGGATGCGCATCTGGCGGCAAAGGCTCTCGCACAATCTGCCGTGGGGCATTTCTTTTGCCCGTCATCTGCACGACGGTCCGTTCTGGCGTGAACGCGCCTTGCGCGGAAAGTACGATCAGGTCCGGTGCGCTGTGTTTGTCGTGGACGGTTGGGCCGACTGGTATCATTCGCCGCTGTTGCGTATCTACCAGAAGATCCGTGTTCCGAAGCGGGCTCTTATCGGCCCCTGGTCGCATCAATGGCCGGACACCGCGCTGCCGGGCCCCAGGATTGACTGGCACCGCGAAAGCCTGAGGTGGTTCGATCAGCACCTCAAAGGCAAGGATACCGGCATCTGCCGGGAACCGCCGGTGACTTTCTTTATCCGCGAATTCACAACACCCCGGCCGCTGCTCATCGAGGAACGGGGGCAATTCCGCTCTGCGCTGGACTGGCCGCCGCCCGGAACCGGCAGAGTGCCCTACTACCTGGCCGCGGCAAATCGCCTGTCATCCGGTTCGCTTCCCGCCAGCCGGAAAGCGGGTGCAGACCGACACACGTTCGATCCGCGCATCGGAGCCGCCACGGGCATGCATGGCGGAGGACCCTTCAACGACAACTGGGCCATGCCACTCGACCAGCGAACGGAAACAGACCTATGTCTGTCCTACACGTCCCCACCGCTGACGAAGGACTGCCATGTCATCGGCTGGCCGACGGCGCGCCTCTACGTCAGCACCACGGCCCGCAATACCGCCCTCTGTGTCCGCCTCTGCGACGTGGCCCCTGACGGCACCACGGCACTGGTGACCAAGGGCTGGCAGAATGTTGCCTATCGCACGTCGTGTTCGAAGCCTGCCGCCGTCAAACCGGGGAAAGTGTACGAAGTGGAGGTGCCGTTGTTGAGCTGCGCCTGGCGCTACCGGCGGGGGCACCGCATCCGGATCATGATCGCTTCCAGCGATTTCTGCAACGTATGGCCGCTGCCTGAGCCATGCGTCAATACGATCTACTACTCACGTATCCGTCCGTCCTGCATCCTGTTGCCTGTAACGCCCCGGGACAACGCGCTGGGCTCCGCCCGGCATCTTAAACCGTCGCCGGCAGCCTTGCCGGCTGCCTCCGACATGACTCCGCCGTTGCTGGAGATCACGGACGACACTACGCGCCTGCGTCGCACGGTTCATCACGTCGTCCGCTACTCGGCGGACTTCGGAAACGAAGCCTGGTGCACGGTGGACGCCGGGAATCCGGGACGGACGGAGGTCCGCGCCACGGGCGACTGGAGTGGCCGATGCGACGGGAAGGATATCCGGGTCTTCGCCGATACCCGGACCGCGAGTGATGCGCGCCGGTTCCGGCACAATGTTGAGATCACGGCAACGGTGGACGGCCGTCGGTACTTCGCCCGTAACTGGTCGACATCTGTTCCCCGGCGGATGGCCTGACGAGGGGAGGACAAAGACACTGTCACCCAGGAGAAATTGTTTTCTTTCCCCCCGCCCGCCCGCACTGACCCGCATCGTGCGATGCTTGCAGCGGGGGGAGAGATGTCCTAATATACCTCCCCAACGATGAGTGTTGATCCCAAGCTGAAGGAGTCCCCGGCATCCCCCCACGCCCTGGAACTGGACGCCGCCATTCGCGCCCTGGGATTCATCTTTTATAACACCGTAAATTCGCGATGGTTTTCGGCCTCGGACCTGAAACAAACCATGCAGGAAGGGCATTCTGTCTTTGCCACCGTCCTGGGCAAGATGGAGAGGCTCCGATTCACTGTGGATGAGAACGAGCTCAAGGTTAACGGCGAGCCGCACGAGGCGGGTACCCTCCATGTGAAAGCGCTGGTGTCCCACCTGTCAACTTTCGAAGGCTGCAACTTCACCTTTTCAAAAGGCCTTACCCTGGACGAATTTATCCGGTTCACGCACATGATTTGCAGGCCCGAGAAGGAACTCCTGACAGCCGGCGGATTTCTGGAAGCGGTAACTCAGGAGAAATTTGCACATATCGTATCCCGGAAAGTTGTTCTGCGCGAAGTCTCCGAAGAGGAAGTGGTTGTCGCCAAGGATCGAATCGCCAATATGACGGCGGAGGAACGCAGAC
>CAIXUF010000497.1 GCA_903922535.1 Candidatus Hydrogenedentota bacterium | reverse complement strand
GCACCTATACCAACGCAACCTGGACGCTGACACCCACGCTACACGTTACGCCGAATTATACGATTTGGACGCTGACGGGCAATGGTGGAACATGGGCCGGAAGCGCAGGGTTTCCGGTTACGCTTAATGCGTCCGGTGGCAGTGCATCGGGGTCTGTGGTTATCGACTCTCTTAACATGTCGCAGACGTACGTGCAGCAAAACGGAGATGGGTCCACGCTTACGGGAATCACCGTTGACCAAGTGCAAGATGCGCTATCGACCACTGGCAACGGCTCCTCGTTGACGGGCCTTTCCGCCGCGCAGGTCGGAGCGGACGCGGCAGGCGCAGCGGCCGCGGTGCAGGCGCTCGCCGTTACCAACCGGCAAAACAACATCACGCTCGGCACAAACGTGACCGTTCTTGGAGATGTGTTCATTGGCCGTGATGCGTGGGTGACGCGCAACCTTTACGTGACGGATATTTTCACGACAAATGTGAACATCACCATGACGAACACAGTGGTGACGGGAGATTTCAAAATCAACGGTAGCACCCCACTGACCAACGCCGCCGTGTTCGCCACTTCGGCACAGGGGGCTAAAGCCGATACGGCCCTGCAATCGATTACCGGTTCGCAGATCGCAGCGGCCGGAGGGCTCACCAACGCGGCACAATTTGCCACGGCCGCACAAGGAGTTTCCGCCACCAACGCGCAAGCCATCGCCACGGCATCGGCCGCAGGCGCAGCTCTTGGCGCGACGGCCTTACAGCCCAGCGGCACCGCAAACGGACTGTCGGGTTGCCCATCTGGGGCACAGCCAACGGTGGCGGGCACGATCCTGACAAACAACGTCGCAAACGCTACGGTGTCTAAGCTGACCATGACGCTTACCAATAGCACCGCCTGGGCAGATGGCGTTCTCAACGGCACCAACGGTGTCTATTTTTCTCCGGCTGGATCTACCAATAAGTATTGGATACTCGGAGGACCATGATGAAAACTATCCTTGCTGTTCTCGCAATGCACGTCTGCCTTTCTGCATCGGCTCGCGACATCGTCGTGTATTCCACGAACGTATCTGGAAGTTCGGCGACCGGAAATGCCTTAGTGACAGACGTGACTTCCGGAAAGGTGTTTTCAACGTCGTCCGGAATCGGCCTCGTTGGCACCTACGTTGCACCGCCATCCTGGGCCGTGACCGGCGGGTCGTATTTGTCCACCAACTACACAGAAAACGGGACTAATTTTCAGGCCATCGGCTTGCTTTCAGGATCGTATTCGATCTTCCTTGCACAAAACAAAACGTTTTCCGCTGTGATCGTGGGCGGCGGCGGTGGTGGAGCCAACACAGGTTGGGGAGGTGGCGGCGGTGGTGGTGGAGGCGGACTTGTTTTTCAAAGTGGGGTTTTGACGGTAGGCGTCGTCACCGCTTCAATCGGCGCTGGAGGTCCATCGGCTACTGCGGGCGGCAGTACCACATTCAACGGTGCAACCGCCGTCGGTGGTGGTGGTGGCGTCTACTTGGCAGCAGGTGGAAATGGTGGATCTGGGGCAGGCGGAAGTGACGGATCGAGTTGGGTTGTACACGGCGGCGGCAGTGCCACTCAGGGAAACTCTGGCGGCGGAACAGGCTATGGGAACGCCGGTGGCGCGTCGTATGGATCACCTTCTGCGGCCGCTGGCGGTGGCGGTGGGGCTGGAGCAGCCGGAGCCAACGGCACAGCGTCAAACGGTGGTAATGGTGGCAACGGACTTAATTATACGATTTGTGGAACCAATGCATATTATGGCGGCGGTGGCGGTGGCAGCACCACCGGTGGATTCACCGCTGGCAACGGCGGACTTGGTGGCGGCGCCAATGGGATTCCTGGCGGTGGTAGCGGCAACGCCGGTTTTGCGAATACCGGTGGTGGCGGCAGTGGTGGCGCCGACGGTGGCGCCGCAGGCGGACCCGGTGGCAGCGGAGTGGTTTGGGTTCGTTGGATAAACTAGGAGGAAAAATGAACGACTTTGCAAAAGACATGCTTTATTTCGGCGAATGTTGCGCGGCACTTTTTCGCACGGGCAGCACGGACAACCAACCAAAGGAGCAACCATGTGCGGACAACAAAACCAACGCGAAATAGCAGGCATCAATGACCTGCTGAAATGGCTATCCACTGGCCTCTTTGTGGCCGCCGCTTTGTTTGCCGCCGTCGCCGTCGCCGACACCACCACGAACACAGTGCAGTCCACGCACTTGCACTACGGTCGTATCGTCATCCTCAGCACGAACTCTGTCACCAACACAGTCAACCAACCGAAAGGCACCACCCCATGAACGACACCCTCCGCAACCTCTGTACACTCGCCACCTTGGCGGGGGTTGGCACGCTTGTCGTACTGCTCGGAACATGCGGATGCGTAGACGTGTCACACAATCTTGACGTGCGCGGGGAAGCGTTCGGCGTGCAGGTAATCCCAGCCACCGGTGCGCTCATCGGCGGCTATGGCAGCATCGACTACCACCAGGCCAATGTGGTCGCGGGACAGGGCAGCATGGTCATTTACGAGCAGTACGGCATGACAACAACCAACGTGCTTTCCCGGCAGGTCTTCGCCGTACTTCCCGCCACGGATGCGAAGGTGACTTTCCAACAGCAAACCGATTGGTTACTGTGCATCATGGGCGTGGGCATCCGCCAGCCCTGGGGCACGCCGCACACCGAGGCTACCGTAACACCGAAGGGCGGGCTGTGACATGAAACGCATGACAGACACAGAAATCGTCTACACGCTGAATGATTCTATCGCGCACCTGCAAGGAATCATCGCCGAAAATTGCGCGACACACAACGACCTCAACCGGGTGCGCGCGGCGATCTTGCGGCAGGAAGTCATACGGCACGAAATCGCCCGCCGACTGGAGGACGCCTCGTGAGCTGGGTATCCAACAAATCGCTTTACGACCCCTGTTGCGGAGAGCGCCCGACCATCAATATGCGGGGTATCATGCGGATGGTCTGCGGTCCGGGTGCATCGGCGCGATGCCTGACCTGCGGGCGGAGGGTTGAGGTGAGCTGGGCACCCGACCTACCAATTGTGTGGAACAAACAAGCAAGGAGCGAAAAATGAGTGATTCACCCCCAACATTCGCATGGAGCTTCGCGCAGTCCATCCTTGGCTCACTTGTGCGCAGCGCGATCACCCTTACGCTTGGCTGGGTGGCCCTGCGCTGGCCTATCTTCGACAAGCTGCTGTCGCCTGTGGCCAGCGACCCTGTGGCGGTGGCGGGCGTCGTGGCGGGCGTAACGGCGCTCCTAATGGCAATCGCCAGCACGCTGCTCAAACGCATCCACACCAGCAAGGCGGTCGTGGAGGCGCTGCAAGCCGCCGGAGTCGCGATGGAGAAGGCCGCAGACTCTCCGGCCAAGCCGCTGCCGTTCCCCGCCGTTGCAGAGATCAAGGAGCCAAAGCCATGAGCCAGTACACCCCGACAGCGGTTCCGATACCCGTCCCATTGCTTGCGCCGGTCGTGGGCACGCAGACGTATCGCCTGGTAGCAGATTACCTGATTCAACTCCCATTCAGCGGCAAGT
>CAIXUF010000496.1 GCA_903922535.1 Candidatus Hydrogenedentota bacterium | reverse complement strand
CGCCGCCGGCGCGATCGTGAACGCCGCATCGCTCAGGTCCTCAACCGCATTGTTGTCCGCGGAAATCAGGTGGGCCTTGTACTCGCTGCCCAGCGGCACCGAGGCGGGAATGATCCAGGAAAGCTGTCCATCCGAGGCCAGCGCTTTGCCGAGCCACGCGGTGTCCGCGCCGCCGTCATTCAGCAGGACGGCCACATAGCCGGTCACGCCAACCTGGTTCCACGTGATGGTCTGCGTGTCGCGCAGCCGCCAGGTCTCGCCGCCGTTCGGCGACGTGATGGTAAGGCTCACGCACGGGCCGCTGGCCACCACCAGGTTCACCGCGCTGCCGAGCAGCGCCGTGCCGCCCGACGGCGTCTGGCTAATAACATCGCCCACCGCAACCGTGTCGCTGCACTCCGTCGCGACCGAGCCAACCGTCAGACCGGCCGAAACCACCGCCGCTTCCGCCGCGGACTGCGCCTGGCCAACAACATTGGGAACGTTCACTTCGCACAGGCCATTAGTCACGGTCAGCAATGCCGTGCAGGTGGCAAAGTTGCCCGCATTGTCGATCACCTTAAGCGTCACGATGGTGTCACCCGCGCCAACCATGGTGCCCGCCGCCGGGGACTGCGTCTTGATCGGGTTGGGATCAACGTTGTCCGTTGCAACAACGCCCGCCGTGAAGTCGGGCACAAGTGCCTGGCAGGAGGCGTCGGCCGGCACCGTTTTATTCGCCGCGCAGGCGGTGATCACCGGAGCGGTCGTGTCCACCACATGAACCGTCCGCGTCATCTGATTGGCATTGTTCACGCCATCGCTCACGTTGTACGTCACCCTGTACGTGCCCGGGACGGACGTGTTCACCGTGTCGCCACCAACCATCACGTCCAGGTTGCCCGCGCAATTGTCCGTGGCGCCGGCCCCGAGTTCGGTATACGCGCCGCCGCTCTCCACGGAGATGGTGGTCGAACCGTTCAGGGTGATTACCGGTGGCGTCGTGTCCACAACATGAACCATGCGCGCAACCTGGCCGACATTGCCGCTGCCGTCGGTCACGCTGTACTCCACTGCGTAGATGCCAAGCACGAGCGGGTCCACAATGCCGCATTCCATCATCTGGCCGGTCGCGCCGTTGTCCGTCGCTGTCGCGCCAAGCTCGATGTAGGTGCCGCCACATTCGACAGTCACGTTCGCGTCGCCGACCGGCGTGACCACAGGCGGCGTCGTGTCCGCCACTTTCACCGTCCGTGTGAACTCCACGGCGCTGTTGCCGTTGCCATCGGAAACGTTGTAGGTGACCATGTACGTGCCGGGCACCGCCGGATTCACCGTATCACCGCCCACCGTCACTGCCAGACTGCCCGCGCAGGCATCCGTGGCGCCGGCCCCAAGCTCGGTGTACGCACCGCCGATCTCGATAGTCACCAAGGCCGAACCGTTCAAGGTAATCACGGGTACCGTCTTGTCAACGACATGCACCGTGCGCATGGCCATTCCAAGGTTGTTTGACGGGTCTGTCGCTTTGTAAATAACCCGGTAGTCATTGATCGTACCGCCTATCGCCGACCCGGGGACTTGGATGGAATGGAATTGTCCGACCTCAACGTAGCTAATCGTCACGGGCAACACGCCGGCGAAAGCGTCCGTGGCGGTCGCGCCCGGTTCGGCGTATGTGCCGCCTCACTCCACGGTTAGCTCCGCGTCCCCGATTAGCGTGACCACGGGCGGCGTCGTGTCCGCCACTTTCACCGTCCGTGTGAACTCCACGGCGTTGTTGCCGTTGCCGTCGGAAACGTCATAGGTGACCATGTACGTACCAGGCACCGCCGGATTCACCGTATCGCCGCCCACCGTCACTGCCAGACTGCCCGCGCAGGCATCCGTGGCGTCGGCCCCAGGCTCGGTGTACGCGCCGCCAATCTCGACAGTCACCAACGGCGAACCATTCACGGTAATCACCGGCGCCGTCGTGTCAACGACATGCACCATCCGCGCAGCCTGGCCAACATTGCCGCTGCCGTCAGTCACGCTGTACTCAACCGCGTAGGTGCCAGGCACGAGCGGGTCCACGATGCCGCATTCCGTCATCTGACCGATCGCGCCGTTGTCTGTCGCCGTCGCGCCCAACTCGGTGTACACGCCACCGCATTCTACGGTCACGTTCGAGTCGCCGACCAGCCTGACCACCGGCGGCGTGGTGTCGGACACCGTCACCGACCGGTAACGCAGAACTACATCGTCAGAGGTTCGCCAGAGGTTCTCTTCGGGCCACAGATGGTCGCTCACCATGTATGAGATCGTGTAAACACCGGGCACCCCAGTGTTTACCTGACCGCTGACAAGCATCGCGAATGTCACGTCGCCCACACATGTGTCAAATGCGGTCGCGCCGGGATCGGTATATGAACCGCCCAATTCGACCGTCACCTCGTCACCGCCGGCAAACGTTATCACCGGCGGCTTGGTGTCGATCACCGTAACCCAGCGCGTCACTTCAGCGGCGCTGTTGCCGTTCCCGTCGTCCACGTTATAAGTCACCGGAAACACTCCCAAATGCCCCGAGAACATGCTCAACGGGTTGTAGACCCTTATGGAGGCCGTCAGATCGCCCGCGCACGCGTCAAAGGCCGTCGCCCCCGGCTCGACATACGGGGCGCCGCACTCCACCGTCACCGTTGCATCACCGTTCAGCGTGATGACCGGCGGTGTCGTGTCCGCAACCGTAAACACTGCCGTGCAAGCGGCCTGGTTGCCCGCCTGATCCGCCACCGTGATGGTCACCGGCGTGTCGCCAAGGCCCGCGACCATGCCCGCTTTGGGATTCTGTGTGATTGCCAGGTCTCCCGACGAATCCGCGGAGTCCGT
>CAIXUF010000495.1 GCA_903922535.1 Candidatus Hydrogenedentota bacterium | reverse complement strand
CTGTCCGGCCTGGCGCGCAAGGGTTTTGTGCGCAATGTCTGGTACCGCCGCGACGTGGACGTGCCCGCCGGGTGGTCCGGAAAGCGTGTCATGCTGCATGTGGGCGCGTGTGACTGGAGGACCACGGTATGGGTGAACGGCAAAGCGGCCGGCACGCACACCGGCGGCAGCGCGCCCTTCGCCTTCGATATCACGCCGCTGCTCAAGGCCGACGGGAACACCGTGGTCATACACGCATTCGACGATGTGCGCTCGGGTGTGCAGGCCGGGGGCAAGCAGTCGCCCAAGCCGGAGAGTTTCGGCTGCATGTACACCCGCACGACGGGCATCTGGCAGACCGTGTGGCTGGAGGCGGTGGGCGCCTCGTACATCGAAAAGTTCCGGGTGACGCCCGATCCCGACCGCGCCCGCGCGCGGCTGTGGGTGCATGTGGAGGGCGCTTCGGCGGGCATGACCCTGCGTGCCACGGCCCGGGTGGACGGGCGCGACGTGGGCAAGGCCGAGGCGGCCGTCTCCGGGGGCAATGCGGTGCTGGACCTGCCCCTTTCGGAGGTGCGCCTGTGGCACCCCGGGTCTCCCCTGCTGTATGACCTGCGCCTGACCGTGGCCGCGGCGGACGGCGCGGAGGTGGACGGGCTGGACAGCTATTTCGGGCTGCGCACCGTGACCATTGAGGGCAGGGCGCTGCTGATCAACAAGCAGGCCGTGTTCCAGCGGACCGTGCTGGACCAGGGCTTCTATCCGGACGGCGTGTGGACGGCGCCCAGCGACGAGGCGCTCAAGCACGACATTGAACTGTCCATGGAGGCGGGATTCAACGGCGCGCGCCTGCACCAGAAGGTGTTTGAGCCGCGTTTCCTGTACTGGGCCGACAAACTGGGCTACCTGGTGTGGGGCGAGTTCCCCAACTGGGGGCTGGAATACAAGAACCCCGCGTGCGAGCTGCCCGTGGTGAACGAATGGCGCGAGGTTGTCGAGCGCGACTACAGCCATCCGGCCATTATCGGCTGGTGCCCCTTCAACGAGACGCCGCCCGAGGCGGAGAAACTCCAGAATGTCATCGTTGACATGACCCACGCCATTGACCCGACCCGGCCGGTGATTGAATCGAGCGGCTACCACCACGGCCACCCCGACCCGGACGTACTGGACGCCCACGACTACGACCAGAAGCCGGAGTCCTTCAAGGCGCGCTGGGACGCGCAGTGCGGCGAGACGCTGCTGCCGCCGCGCTACACCGGCGGCGCTTCGAAGCCCGTGCCCTTCTTTGTGAGCGAATACGGCGGCATCGGCTGGACCGAGGACGCGAAGGGCTGGGGCTACGGCAACAGCCCGAAGACGCTGGACGAGTTTTACGCGCGGTACAAGGGCCTGACCGACGCGCTGCTCGACAACCGGTACCTGTTCGGCTTCTGCTACACCCAGTTGACCAATGTGGAGCAGGAGCAGAACGGCGTCTACACCTTTGACCGCAAGCCGAAGTTCGACACGGCAAAGATCCGCGCCGCCAACATCCGCGCGGCGGCCTATGAGCAGACGCCGCCGCTGGGCGCGCCGCCCGCGGAACTGAACTGGACGGTGCTGGTGGGGTCCAATGCCGACGGTGAACTGGCCAGACCGTGGAAACACGTCAAGGAAGAGCCCGGCGAGGGCTGGCAGAACGCCGGTTACGACGACGCGAAATGGAAAGAGGGCAAAGGCGGCTTCGGCCGCAAGGAAGGCTGGGAACGGCGGACGCACACGGTGTGGCGCGACCCGGACATCTGGCTGCGGCAGACCTTCACCTGCGAGGAGACCGGCTTTGCCTGCGCAGAGCTGATCATCCACCATGACAACGGCGTCGAGGTGTACCTGAACGGCGGGGAGCTTTGGAGCGCCGCGGACTGGAACGACACCTACCAGGCGTTTAATGTGACCGAAAAAGCCCGGCAGTTGCTGAAGGAAGGCGAGAATGTCATCGCCGTCCACTGCCACCAGGAGACGGGCGGCCAGTTTATCGACTTGTCGCTGCTGACCGCCGAAAACGCCACGCCCGAACCGCGCAAGGAGATGACCGTGGAAAAGAAGCCTTTTGGAAAACTGCCCGACGGCCGTCCGGCCACGCTCTACACCCTGATCAACACGCAGGGCATGAAGCTGTCCGTCACCAACTACGGCTGCATTGTCACCGAACTGTGGGTGCCGGACAAGGACGGCCAACTGGCGGACGTCACGCTGGGCTACGACTCGCTTCCCGCCTACCTGGACAAGACCCCCTACTTCGGGGCGCTCGTCGGGCGCGTGGGCAACCGGATCGCCAAGGGCAGGTTCACCCTGGACGGCAAGGAATACACGCTGGCCGTGAACAACGACGCCAACCACCTGCACGGCGGGCTCAAGGGCTTCGACAAGGTGCTGTGGGAGGCGGAGGCGGTGCGGCGGGGCGACGCGGTGGGAGTGAAATTCGCGCGCCGCAGTCCCGACGGCGAGGAGGGCTATCCCGGAAACCTGGACGCCGAGGTGACCTACTGGCTGACGAACAGCAACGCGTTTGAACTGGACTACAAGGCGGTGACGGACAAGGCGACGCCGATCAATCTCACCAACCACGCCTACTTCAACCTGCGCGGCCACAATGCCGGCGACATTCTCGGCCACGAGATGATGCTCAACGCGTCGCGCTTCACCCTCGTGGACGACACGCTCATTCCCACGGGCGAACTGCGGCCTGTGGAGGGCACCCCGATGGACTTCACCAAACCCGAAACCATCGGCGCGCGGGTGAACGCCGACGACGAGCAAATCAAGTTCGGGCTGGGCTACGACCACAACTGGGTGCTCGACAAGCCGAAGCCGGGCGAGTTGACCCTGGCCGCGCGGGTGCATGAGCCCGAGACGGGCCGCGTCATGGAAGTCTGGACCACCCAGCCGGGAGTGCAGTTCTACTGCGGCAATTTCCTGGACGGCACCAACACCGGCAAGGACGGCGCGGTGTACAACCACCGCAACGGCTTCTGTCTTGAAACGCAGCATTTCCCCGACTCGGCGAACAAGCAGGGCAAAGAGGGCTGGCCTTCGGCCATTCTGCGCCCGGGCGAGACTTACAGCCAAAAGACCGTCTACAGGTTTAAGACCGACTGACACGCCCATGAAGAGTATGGACCGTTTCCGCGCGCTTGGCGCTTTGCCGGCGGTGACCGTTGGATTGTTGGCCGCCGCGGCATGCGCCGCGTCCCCGGTGCAGATTGCCGTGCATCCCCCCTATGTCCGCATCGGTGAGACCGCGCGGATTGACGTGACGTGGACCGATGCGATGCCGGAAGGCGCCCGGGTGGAATGCACCGCATCGGACGGATCGGTGCGCGGGGCGGACGACGGCTACCTGTTCACTCCGCCGGACAGGGCGGGCCGTGCATTTGTCCACTTCGTCGTCCGGGAAGGCGACAAGGTCTGGACGGAAACAGCGGCACCCGTGCTGGTGTACCGGCAGTTGGTGCTGCTGAAAGCGGACGATTTCTGCGCCACCCCGCCGGACAGGGCCAAACACTGGAAACGGTTCATCAATGAGGTGGTCGTGCGCCGGGGCATCAAGACCTCGGTCGGCGTCATTGCGGATCAGGTGGCCGATGCGGGACCGGAGTTTCGGCGCTGGGTGGGCACATGGCAGGCGGGCGGGCTGGTGGAGTTCTTCAACCACGGCTGCGACCACTCGCGCACACTTCCCGACAATCCGCTCTCCAAGATTGTGTGGGGCATGATGCCGCCCGAAATGGCCCAGGGCAGAAACGGGCTTCCACCGGGCACCTTTTACGAGTTTCAGGGCCCGCCGCTGGAGGAACAGCTTGCCCATCTCGCGCGGAGCCAGCAGATTGCGCACGATGTGTTCGGTATCCGGATGCGCACCTTCGGCGCGCCGTTCAACAAGTGGGACAAGACCACGATCACCGCGCTGCGCGACGTGGGCCGGGACATCGACGTCTGGTTCTCCGGATGGGGAAACTCGGGGCTGTTTGTCATTCCCCGCGGCGGCGGCGAGATAGAGGGTTCGGACGGCGTGCCCAGCGTGGACTGCTACCTGAAAAGCCACGACCCGGCGCAGAAGACGGTGATTTTGCAGGTGCATCCGCCGCTCGAACCGTTCATGAAGGGCTGGGATCAGTTTCTCGACGTTCTTGACCGCGTGACGGCGGGCGGTGGCGTGTTCATGCTGGCCGGCGAATACGCAGACATGTGCCGCGCCGGCACACTGCCCCTGGAGCCGCGCGCGTTGATTCCCGATCCGGTGCTCGAATGCGCCGCGCGCATGGCCCTGAACAAGTGGAACGGGCCGCTGACGAGAGAGGATGTGTCGGAAATAAAGACGCTGGAATGGGGTCGGCGGGAGTCGCGCATCCGTTCGCTTGCCGGTTTCCAGCAGTTCAAGAACCTGCGCGAGGCGGACCTGCGGGGCAATGCCATAGCGGACATCAAACCGGTGATGGAGCTTTGGGAGTCGGTCAAACAGGAGATTGACGCGGCAATGCAGGGCAACCCGCTGCCCGACGACTTTGTGTGCGATCAGGTGCCCAAACTGGAGGCGCAGGGGCTGCGCATACACAGTTCCGGCTCCTGCGACAACGTGCTGTTCACCCTGCGCATCGAGGGGCAGGGGACCGTCGAGCCCAAGCCGGGGGACTACGTCAAGCCGCGGGGTTCGGTGATGACCCTGCGCGCCCGGCCGGCCCAGGGATGGAAACTCGGTGGCTGGGACGGCGCTCCCAGGGAGGAGGGAAAAGAGGAGGCGGACGTGCTGCTGCCGGCATATTGCGTGGTCACCGCGCGTTTCGTGCCCATATCGGGAGAACCGCTCCCTATGCTCGATTTGAAGAAATGAGGAATATGCCTGCACCACGGGGCCGATACGCAGAGAAGAAAGGGAAAAGGGTTAGCTTCCATCAATTCTCTCATCCTGGCATTCAAGCACGCGGGGGTAGCCCGTCGATTCGGCCCCCGTGGTGCGGGCCGTTGTTTACTTATTGCAGCGTTTTTCGATCTGTTGCTGTTTCGCCGATTCGACCGTCCGTTCGAACTCCTCGCGTGTAAGCGCTTGAAAATTGACGTCGTGATCCACAGAGGATTCCGCATTGTCGTATGACGGCGTGTATCCGTACAGAACGCGCTTGAACAGCTCGTATTCAACATCGGCCTTTTCGCAAATCATGTTCGTACCTCCTCTTACGCCGGTGCGTATCGCGCGGCTCCTGGAGCGGGCATGCTCGGAAACGCAGGGCGTGCCTTTTCACGTTGCCGGCAACAAGTCCAACGGCTCAACGGTGGCCACAGCCGTCCAGACTACAAGCAAGTGCGTGGTCTCCGTCCGCAAGAAGAAACCGCGCCAACACCAGGCCAGGACAAGACCTGTTTCGCATGAACCGTTGAGGAGGTTCACGCGGACCTCCCGGCCGCAGAAACTGCCCTCTGGGAACATGATGCCTGATCGCATCGAGTAGATCGCGTTCAGGATAAGGCCGAACGCGAGGAGCCAATGGCGTACTACAATCGGTTTGAATAAGCGCGGTGGTCCGTATTTCATTTTGAGTTCTCCTTGGTTGCCGCATTTTCTTCATGCGGAATGTACTCGCGCAGTGCATCGTACACAGCCTTCGCCAACTCCTTGTTCGTGTTGTCCGAAGAACTAACCACTGATGATTTCTCGTCCGCCGGAGCAGACGGATAATCGTCGACTGAATTTGTTACCAGCCAAACTTTTCGCTTTCGTCCCGACCCATTGACACGAACGAGATCAGGAATCGATCCGAACGGCCAAATATCGTTACGCGCCAATTTGTCACAGGTTGCCACCACGTACACCGCGTCGGTCGCCGACTCCACCATCTCCTTGAGAAGTTCAACCTCCTCACGGTGTTTCACGAACAAGCGACCCCTCTCGTCGATACCGCTGACGCCTACAATCGCGCACGCGCAACTCGCCTCTTTGAAGCCGCGCAGAGCCAGATCGCCCACACAGCTATGCGTTGCGGCGTGGTAGGTTCCGCCGGCCAGCTCCAGCGTCGCCGGATATTCGAAAGCCAGGTCTATCACGGCAAGACTGTTGGTGATAATCCGAACGTCTCTGTGAGCCTCGATGATGCGGCGACACACTCGGGCCACCGTCGTGCCCGCCGAACACTTGATCGTTGCATCGTGGGGCAACAGTTTGATCATTTTCTCCGCGATTTGTTCCTTCAATTCGGAGTTCCGAGCAAGTTGCTCCCAGTAGAAGGACGATGCATTGTTGGTGAGTGTGATCCCTGCCGGATCAGACTTGACGCGCAGGATGAGCTGACCTAGATCATCCAGCAGTTTCCGTACCCGTATCGCAGAAATTCGAAATCTAGCGGCGATGTCATCAGAGGTGATTCGCTTGTTGGAGGCGTCGAATTGATTTTGAATCCAAAACACCAAGTCGGCCAGGTTTTGAAGTTTCTGTTCATTGCTTGGGCGCCCTACCCCTGACTTGGACTTGCCGCCAACGGATTTTGACTTCTTGGTGCTAGGTTTCATTTGCCAATCTCTCCACTTGTTTACTCAAGATGTGACTTTCTTGTATACGAATTGCTGACTTTTGTCAAGAGGACTCTCTAATTATCTTGCATTCTTGGATCATTCATAGCGCTAGGCCGTAGTATTGTGAGACATCGTGCAACATAAGATACTGCTATAGAATAAGTTATAAATACGCATTTCGTCACGAATATTTCAGCATTTTGTCCGGTCATTTCCGGTAATTCCCCCCATCTGAAGGAAGGAGAGAACCGTATTTTGCGCTGTGTTGTCAATTCCATGGTCTCCGCGCCTGTTTGCCGAGTACTCCGCACGCAGGAGTAGACCACCATCAGTCCAGTCAAAAGGGGTCAGGAGACTCTTCGCCAGTAAGTATCCCCCGGCAAAGCCGGGGGCTTTATATTGTGAGCCGCTCAAAGCGGCTTTGCGAGGTCGCTAACGCGGCCTCGGTTGTTTGGAGCCGCCGTGGGGCGG
>CAIXUF010000494.1 GCA_903922535.1 Candidatus Hydrogenedentota bacterium | reverse complement strand
GCGGTATCGGCATGAGCGGACTGGCCGAGATCCTGCTTAACCTCGGCTATGACGTTTCCGGTTCCGACGCCAAGGCGTCGGAAATTACGGAGCGATTGGAGAGTTGCGGCCTGCGGTTTTGCGAGGGGCATGACGCGGCCAACATCGGCGACGCCGACATTCTCGTGGTCAGCGCCGCCATTGCGCAGGACAATCCGGAAATCATGGCGGCCAAACACCGCGGCACGCCGGTCATCCACCGCAGCGACCTCCTCGCCGACCTGATGCGCCTCAAGCCGCACGCGGTCGCGGTGGGGGGGACCCACGGCAAAACCACGACCACGTCCATGATCAGCGCGATCATGGATGTGGCGAACATCGGCGCGACCAGCATCATCGGCGGCATCCTGCACCGCAGCGGCACCAACGCCCGTTGGGGCACCGGGGACTACCTCGTGGCCGAGGCCGACGAGCACGACGGTTCCTTTCTGCGCCTGCACCCGAGCATCGCGGTGGTCACCAACATCGACGCCGAACACCTCGAATACTACGGAACGCTGGACCGCATCAAGCGCGCCTTCACCGACTTCTGCAACGGCATTCCCTTCTACGGCTACAGCATCGTCTGCGGCGACGATCCCAACACCCGGGACATCGTGAAGGACATTGAAAGCGTCTGCCTCACCTACGGAGTGGGGGAGAACCTGTCCGTCCAGGGCCGCAACGTCACCATTGTGCCCGGCCATTCGGGCGGTTCCAAGGCGGCGCAACTGGCCTCGATGCGCACCCGCTTTGAGGTGGTCTGCCATGATGACCGCCTGCACGGTTCGGGCACGCTGGGCACCGCCGAAATCAGCGCCGTGGGCACCCACAACGTGCTCAATGCCCTTGCTGCCTGCGTGGTGGGGTTGTGTCTGGGCATGCGTTTCAGCCGCATTGCCGACGGCCTGCGCCTTTTCGACGGCGTGCACCGCCGCCTCCAGGTCTGCGGTGAGGAGCGCGGTGTGCTGGTCATCGAGGACTATGCGCACCACCCCACGGAGATAGCAAGCACCCTGGAGGCGATCCGCTGGATACAGCCCCGGCGCGTGGTCGGCGTGTTTCAGCCGCACCTCTTCAGCCGCACCAAGTTCTTCTGTGATGATTTCGCCCGCGTTCTGGCGTGCATGGACCGGGCCATTGTGACGGACATTTACCCGTCCCGCGAGGCGCCCATGCCCGGCGTGGATGCGGGCAACATTGTCGATGCCGCGCGCCGCGCAAGCGCGGCCCACGTCGAACTGGTGCGCGACATGGACGCGGTGCCCGCCCATCTCGCCCCGTCGCTGGAGGCGGGCGACGTGGTCCTGGTGCTGGGCGCCGGCAACATCAACCGCATCGCGGCCCCGCTGCTGGCGCGCCTTGAGGCTTCACGGCCATGATGACGTCAAGTCTTGCCGCGAACACACGGAACGAACCCCGGCGCACGGCGGGCCGGCAGGGCCGCTCGCCGTGGGTGCATTGGGGGGAAATGGCCTGCGGACTGCTCGTGCTGGGCGGCCTCATGCTGGGAACGTTTAAGTACATTCTGGAGCCCACCACGCTGCGCGTCAAACATGTGCTTTTCGACGGCACCAACGTGCTTTCAGGACAGCAGGTGCTTGAGGCCGCACGGATTACCGACACCGACACCATCCTCTCCGTAAAACCGGAGCAGGTGCGCCAGCGCGTTCTGACGCTCCCCTACGTGAAAGAGTGCTCCGTCTCCCGTTCCCTGCCCTCCTCTGTCATCATCCGAATCGTCGAGCGCATCCCGGTCGCCGCAGTGATGGTCAACAACCATGTGTACGAGATTGACCGGGACGGCATGGTGCTGCGCGAAGTGCCCCCGCTTGCCCCGCCGAACGGCCCCCTGGTGACCAACCTTCCCAACCTGGGTGCCCTCACGCCGGGCCTACTGGTGAAAAATCCGGCGCTGGAGAAGGCTTTGCAGCTCTGGGACGCCTTTTCCGTCGATCCCCTGGCCAAAGAACTCACCCTTTCCGAGATCTCGGCCGAGGCTGAAAGCATGCTGTACATGTATTTCAACGAACTGCCCTATGAGACCCGGTGGGGGCGTTCCGACTTCCCCACCCAGGTGCGCCGATTCGAGACGCTCTGGCGCGAAAAGGGTGGAAAGCTCCCATGCATCGAATATCTTGACATGCGTTTTGACAACGACATTGTCTGCAAGTAGCCGCAAATCATGAGCGGAAACGGGCCGGTGCGACCATGCCGCGGGGTTCGTTTCAAGGAGATTAAGAATGACACCGACTGCCGCCCAGGACCAGGTTTTCTCCACTTTTGACCAAAAAGCCGTCCTCAAGGTCTGCGGCGTCGGCGGCGGCGGCGGCAACGCCGTGGACCGCATGATCGACGCGCAGATGGGCGGTGTGCAGTTCATCGCCGTCAACACCGACGCGCAGGCGCTCAAGAAGTCCAAGGCCGACATTCGCCTGCAAATCGGCTCCAACCTCAGCGGCGGTTTGGGCGCGGGGGCGCGCCCTGAGATCGGCTGCCAGGCCTGCGAGGAGGACCGCGACAAGGTGCGCGAGGTGCTCCGCGGCGCCGACCTTGTCTTCCTGACGGCCGGACTCGGCGGCGGCACCGGCACCGGCGCGGCCCCCATTGTGGCCGAAGCGGCGGGCGCCGGCGGCGCGCTGACCGTGGCCATCGTCACGCTCCCCTTCAGTTTTGAGGGCGAGGAGCGCATGAACAACGCGCTCAAGGGGCTGGAGGAACTCCGCAAACACGTCGACACGCTCATCGTCGTGCCCAATGACCGCATTGCCGAACTGGCCCACACCAACACATCCCTCCTCGACG
>CAIXUF010000493.1 GCA_903922535.1 Candidatus Hydrogenedentota bacterium | reverse complement strand
GGGGGACGTGAGGCAGATGGTATGCCGTGCGATCCCGCCGCCGCGCTCCTCTCTCGAAAACCGGCTGGTGTCCCATAACGAGAGAGGGGGGCCGCCAAAACGCAGTAGAGCAGGTACTCTTGGGGAAGGAGTGACGTGAGGCAGATGGTGGCCTGCGAAACGCGGACCCGCCCTCTCTCTTAGGGAAACCCGTTTGAATGGCTATTAGGACAGATGAGGCGGAACGTGACGCTGGCAGAGCAGGTTACTCTTGGGGAAGGAGTGACGTGAGGCAGATGGTTGTGGTGCTGCCGCGCGCCCCCGTCGCCGCCTCTGAAGGGCATGGTTGATGATAACCGGGTTTCTTCGGATTCAACTGTCCGGGAGAATCAGGGGGCGGTGACCGCAACCTCGGTGAAGGAGGTTTCGATCAGGCCCGTCGTGTAGTCGGGCAGCACGCTGATGTGCAGCACGCTGTTGCCCGCAAGCAGTGCCGGGTCCGGAACCGTGACGGTGTGACTGCCTGATTTCTTGTCAAGGAACACCTGTGCATCCACGTGCGCCTTGAACAGCGGGCGCATGTTGTTGTCGGAGACGTACACGTCATAGCCCGCATGGCCCGTGGCGAACGGATCGGGCTTCCACGCGAAGTGGATTGCGTTGACGGGCTCCTGTTTGGTCTCGACCACGAAGACCTGTTCGGCCCGGAACAGTTTCTGCGCCTGTCCCTGCGGTCTTGCGTGGAAGGCCTTGGCCGCCGTCGTGTCGGGACGGAGCGTCGCGGCGCGGGCAACCAGTTGTTCGACGTTCACTTTCGTGGTGGCCAGCACCTTCGTGTCGGGCGCCACCTGCGTCTGTTCACCGGCTTCGAGCACGTTGAAGGTGTTTCCATTCTCGACCTGCACCTCGCCCTTCACCACCGTCACCTGCGTCGAATCGGGGAGAACGTCGATGCCGAACACCGTTCCGAACACCGTAATCAGACCGTCCGGGGTACTGATCCGGAAATACCGATCACTCTGGCCCACGCTGCAATGGACCGAGCCGGACTCAAGCCGGAACTCGCGCGCGTTGTACACCTTGATCCGCGCGTCGGGGAAAACGCGGATTTCCGAATTGCCGTCCAAGCCCAGGACAAGCTCGCCGTCATGCCCCGTCTCATAGCGCACCGGCGCGCTCACGCGGTCGCTGGAATGCACATTGCGCCGCTGGGGCGCCGAATCGGTGCTGCTGGACACCGGGCCGCGCTGCAAAAGCACCATGCCCGCAGTCCGTTCAGGCGCCGGGTCGTTGCCGGACCAGGACGCCCACAGGACGATGCCCAGCACCACCACCAGCATGGGCGCAAACACGGGCAGCCACGCGCGCATGCGTCCGAAAGCGCCCTGCTCTTCGGGGTGTTTCACGCGTTGGGTCAACTGGTGGTTCAGCGCGTGCGGCATGTCCATCTCGGGTAGGTGCGCCATTACCTGCGGCGTCAAATCCTTGTGCAGCCGGTCCGGGGAGAGCGTCTCATGCAAAAATGACGCCGTGGCCTTGGTGGATTCCAGCACGGCGTGGCATGCCGCACATTCCTGAACGTGCTGTTCAAGAAGGAGCCGCTCCGCCCCGCCTGCCTCCCCGTCCAGATAGACGGTGAAGAGGGTCTTTACCTGCCCGCACGACGCCACGGCAAATCAACCTCCGTAATGGTTCGCTGCGCGAGAATCCCGCGCAACTGGCCTACAGCCCGGTGAAGGATGGCCCGGATCTCTTCGGGCGTATCCCCCGTGAACTGGGCGATTTCCTCGTAATTCAATTCCTGCATGTACCGCAACACCACCGGCAACCGGTATCGGTCCGGAAGCGCGTCTATCGCCTCATGCACCTGTTCGTACCGCTCCGCGGTGCTGAGCACCGCGTCCGGTCCCCGGCGCGCATCCTCAATGGACACCGTCCGCCGGTGGGGCAGCGGGGTTTCCTGATGCACCCGAACCATGTGCTTGCGCAGCCAGTTGGCCGCCGTGCGCGTGGTGATGCTCCGCAGCCACGGGCCGAACCGGTCATGGTCTTTGAGCGACCGCAAATTGCGGTACGCTGACCAGAAGGACTCTTGGGACACATCCTCCGCCGCGCCATATCGGCCGACATAGTAGAACGCAGTGGCGTACACGGCCCCCTGGTAGCGTTTTATCAACGCACCAAAAGCATCGGTGTCGCCCGCCAGGCATCGGATGATTAAGTCCGCATCCCCAGGATGCATGCTGTTTCCTTCCCCAAGGTCAGCCTCACATCAAACAAACACGCTGCGTCCAACTGGCGCTACACGATTAAAATGTTATTGAAAGGTGGTCCCCCCGAGCAACATCGTTGCATATCGTTCCACAATGGAACATGCCCCTCAAATGTATACTTGCCCGGTGCGAGTTTATTTCCCCTGGGCACCCTCGGGAACGTAATAAACCAGCACCGCCCCGGCACCCTCGACGGCATATTCCGGCACGCCACCCGGCACCAGCACCGCCGCGCCGCGCCGCAGGGCGGCGTGATTGTTGCCGGCCAGCACCCTCATGCCGTCGTTCATGGCGACCACGAGGTGGAACGAACCTGTTCCCTTAGCCCTTGTCCAAGAGCCGGAAAGCTCCGCACGTTCCGCGGCGAAATACCTGCACACACTCAGCATTTCCCGGCACGGGCCCCCCGTGGTCAGTGTCACTGCCTCCGACGGACCGGCAGGGACGGCGTCAAAGTCGATGGCCTCCAACGCCTTCTCCAGATGCAGTTGCCGCGGTTCATTCTCCGCATCCACCCGGTCCCAGTCGTGGACGCGGTAGGTGATGTTGCTGTTTTGCTGGATTTCGGCCAGCAGAATGCCCCCCCCAATGGCATGCACTGTCCCCGCCGGCACAAACACAGAGGTCCCCGCCGGGGCGGGGAACCGGGTCATGCACTGTTCCACACGGCCTTCGGCCACGGCCGCCGCAAAACTCTCGCGGGTGGTGCCCGGCACCAGTCCGCAGACCAGTTCCGCGCCGGGATCAGCCTCCAGTACGTGCCACATTTCGGTCTTGCCCACGTTCGGTTCGTGCAGCCGCCGGGCCGTTTCGTCATCGGGATGCACCTGCACCGACAGCGCCTCGCCCGCGTCGATCAGCTTGAGCAGCAGCGGGAACTGGCCGTGCGGCGTGGGCTTGACGTGTGTGCCCAGCAGGTGTTCCGGATGCTCCGCCATGATTTGGCCCAGCGTTTGCCCCGCCCAGGGACCGGAATCAACCACGCTTTGGCACTCGTCATGGTCCGATATCAGCCATGCCTCGCCGATGACCCTGCCGCGCGGCACGGGGTGGCCCAGGCTTTCGGCGAGACGGTGCCCGCCCCAAATGCGTTCAAAGTAGTTTTTCCCAAAGGTCAGCAGTTCAGGCTGTCCGTTGCCCATTTTGGTGTTCCTTTCCCGATTCCGGTGACGCGGCGGGAAAGTACCGCAGCAGGTGGTTTTCTGTCGAGGAGGTCAATGACCCCTGGGACTCCAGCAGTTCCAACTGGCCTACGGCCACCGACATGCAGAAAAACAGGATGTCCAGGTTCATTCGCGGATAAAGGTGCAGCGCCGTTTCATAGGGGGTTGCACCTGTTTCGGGCAGCCACGCCAAGATGCGCTGGTTTCGTTTTTCGTGCGTTGAAAGAATCCGGTCCACCAAGGGGCGGTGGCCCGAAAAGGGTGTGCCATGGCCCGGGAAAGACCAGCCCAGCTCAAGCGTCCGGCTGCGGCGCAGCGATTCCTCAAACTGCACAAGGCTCTTGCCGCGGGCTTGGCCGGGGGAGGGGCGGCGCAGGATCGGGTTCGGGACAGTGCCCTCCAAAATGTGGTCGCCCGTGATGCTGAATCCCCCCGTTTCATGAACAAATAGCGTGTCGGTCGGGGAATGGCCCGGCACGTGAACCACCCGGAACCCGTCGAAGAGCGTCCCGTCCTCCAGTGTGCAGTCCAGACGGTCAACCCGGCAGACAAAGGGTTGCTGAAAAAGGCGGCGTTCCAGCATCCCGGCAACCAGGCCGGACGGCATTCCAAACCCTTCCAGCATTGGCGTCATCCCGGCGGTGTAGGCGTCGTCAAAACTGTAGGCAAGCGCCATTTGAAGCGGAATTTCCGGGTGTCCGCAGATTTCCGCGCCCGATTCGTCGACCACCCGGCCCACCAGCCCGGTGTGATCAAGATGGTGATGGGTCAGCACCACGCGCCGGATGTCGCGCACCGTGGCGCCGCGCCGCGCCAGCGCCTGCCGGAGGGCCTGCCACGCCTCTTCCGAGGGGATGGCGGCGTCGAACAGGGTCAGCGCCTCGCCGCCGTCATACAGGTACATGTTCACATCACCGGAGAAGAACGGCATGGGGACGGTGATCGGCAGAAGACCGTATGCTTCAAACGGCGCGTTCATGGCCGCATTACCGGATCACCACCACCTGGGAACTGGGACCAAGCGCCGCAAGGTACCAGTTGATCAATTCCGGGCCGAAGAACAGGTAGATAAGGCCGGCCACGGCCAGATAGGGGCCGAAGGGAAGGTAATGCCCCTCCAGAGTAATCTCCTCGCCCGAATCCTTTTCATCCTTTTTGCCGGTGGCCCCCGCTTCGGGCCCTGCGTTCGCGGACTCGGCCTTCTCCCCACGGTTCCTGTAGTAGAGCAGCACCGAGATGCCGACGAAGCTGCCTATGATGGATGCCATCATTAGCGTGCCAATGGCGCCCTTCCAACCCAGAAACGCTCCGAGCATCGCCAGCAGCTTCACGTCACCCATGCCCATGCCCGGCTTTTTCAGCAGCAGCACCGTGATCCGGTCCAGCGCAAACAGGATGCCGCCGCCAAGCAGCGCTCCAAGCAGCGCGTCAAACACGCTTTGCACCCGCAGTCCGGTCGTTTCGCCCCAGAACATGCCTGCCAGCGAAAGCGCGATGCCGATCGGCAGGCCCGGCAGCGTGATCTCATCCGGGATCGTCCAGTCCGCCAGATCCTGAAAGGTGATGATGACCATGCCCGCGCAAAGCGCCATATATATGGGAGTGGCGGGCGAGTAGCCAAAGTGCCGGTAGGTGGCCAGAAACAGCATCCCCGTGATCAGTTCCACCACCGGATAAATCACGCTGATGGGCTGGTCGCAGTTGCGGCACTTCGCCCGCAGCAGCACCCAGCTTATCAGGGGGATGTTGTCGTACCAGGGGATTTCGTTCATGCACTTTGGGCAGCGCGACCGCGGCTTGACTATCGAAAGCCCCGCGGGCCATCGGCTGATGCACACGTTGCAAAAGCTGCCGATTGTCGTCCCGAGGACGAATGACATGATCATGAAAAAGCTGTGAAGGGACTGCAAATCTTTCGGGAGGGGCATGGTGAATAATTCCCATTATGCGGTTGTTGCCGCCCAAGTATACCCGCCCCCGCATCACACCGGCAAGAATGGCCTCCAGGCAGAGACCGTCGCAACCACCAAATGGCCGAAAACGGTTCGAAAATCGGCCAGCCGGGCCTCACCGCCGTCCCCATTCGAGAGAATTGGCCCGCATTGTCTGCGAATCATGCCAAAAATTAGAGCTTTACAGCATGGACAAAATAGGCTAGACTGTGTTTTTGGGCGTTTCTTGGAGCCGGTCACCCAATAAAGACTGGCGAAAATCACCTTTACTGGGCTCTAAAAAAACCGCAGACGCGGATGTTTTGCCCCTGCGATGTTCCGTTTCACAGAACGCTCGGCGGAAGTTGAGCAGAAAGCGATGGTTTGTCATGTCGTTGCACAGAATTGGTGGGATTGGCTTGATCGTGGTGGTGCTGGTTTTGACCGGTTTTACTGCGGCGCAAGCGACGACGTATTACGTGGACGCCGCGCGTTTGGACGATTCGGGGAACGGCCAGTCCTGGGCCGCAGCCAAGAAGACGGTGCAGGCAGGGATTACTGCCGCTGCGGCATCGGATCAAGTCTGGGTAAGACGCGGGACTTACGCGGAGACGATCACGCTAAAATCGGGCGTGGCCCTGTACGGCGGATTCTTGGGCACAGAGACCGCGCTGACTGAACGCCCCGTTCCCTCCACTGGAACTACCATAAACGCCTCCGCGCCGGTAACCCCCCGGCTGCATGTGGTGACGATGGACTCGCTGACAAATGCCCGTTTGGACGGGTTCACCATTGCGGGAGGCAGCGCCAACGGGGCCGCGTCGCCGGGCAATGCGGGCGGGGGCATCTACTGCACCAGCCTGAACAACACAAACACGATTGTGTCCTGCGTGGTTGCCTACAACTCGGCGAACGGGTATGGCGGCGCCATCGCCTGCCTGGCCGGCTCAGCGCCCCAGATTTCGAGTTGCGTGATTGCCGCGAACGTGGGCGGCACCGGCGGCGGGGCGATCCATTGTGAGGCGTCGTCCGCGCCGACGGTCACAGGCTGCCTGATATACGGGAACGGCTTCGGTGTCGCGGGCGGGGGCGTGTCATGCATCAGCGGCTCGACACCGTCTTTCAACAACTGCTGGATTGCCGGCAACAGCGTCTCTGCCTCAACGGGATCCGGGGGCGGTATCTACTGCAACGCGTCCGCACCCACGTTCACGGCATGCATGATCAGCGGCAATACCGCCAACAGCACCGCCGCGGGGAAGGGCGGCGGTGGCGCCATCCTGTGCATGGTCGGCTCCAACCCGGTGTTCACGAACTGCATTGTCAGCGGAAATCAGGCGGGAACCCTGGGCGGCGGCGCGGCCTATTGTTCGGCTTCAGCCCCGAAATTCACCAACTGCACCATCAGCGGCAATTCCGTCAACATTTCGTCAACAGGCTGGTGCGGCGGCATTTATTGCACCGGCGCGTCGATCCCCGTGCTGAAGAACACCGTCTTTGAGGGCAACGCCAAATACGCGGTTTACGAGGCCACCACCAACGCCGATCCGGTGACCACGTACTGCCTGTTCCAGAACAACCCGAACGGGGACTATTGGGACGAAAACACCACGGCCAAAAACGGGGCCGCCGCCATCAACGGGATCGCCGGCAATGGGAACAACCTGGACACCGATCCGAAATTCTTTATGAACGGCGTTTCCGCGCTTACGGGGACGTGGACCGCCGCGCCGACCGTCGTCTCGGGAAACACCGTCTTGACAAACACCGGGGCGGCGTACACAACGAATGCGCTGGCGACCCGGTTAATCAACGCCAATACAGCCCAATCCAGGCAGGCCTACATTGTCAGCAACACGGCGACGACCATCACGGTGTCGGGAGACATAACGGCCTATGCGGCAAGCGGCAACGCCTACAAGATCGTAGACTACCATTTGCAGTACGGCAGCGGCGCAATTGACTCCGGGACAAGCAGTGGCGCGCCTGTCACGGACATCTCGGGAACGGCGCGTCCCCAGGGCAAGGGTGTTGACATGGGCGTCTACGAAGAGCCGCTCAGCGTGGTCGACCCCATCCCGCCGGTCATCACCACCTGCGCCCCGAATCAAACGGTTCTGGCCGACGCCTCCTGCCGGAGCCTCGTGCCCGACTTCACGGCGGGCGTCGTCGCAACTGACAACTATGACAACCTCATAACCGTGACCCAGTCCCCGGCGGCGGGCGCAGTTGTTGGCAAGGGTGACACCACCGTGACGCTGACCGTGACCGATCATGCGGGCAACCACGCCACCTGCACGGCGACGCTGACCGTTCTGCCCAATGACACCACCAAGCCCGTCATAACCCTGAACGGCGCTTCGCACGTGATTGTCCAGTGCGGCTCCGTTTATCACGAACTGGGTGCCACGGCGACCGACAACTGCGCGACCGGCCTGGTCGTGACAGTTGGCGGCGACACCGTCAATACGGCGGTGTTTGGAGACTACCTGGTCACCTACAACGTGAGCGACGGCTACGGCAACGACGCGGACCAGGTCATTCGGACGGTGACCGTTGAAGACTCGACTCCGCCGGTCATTACGCTGTACGGCGACCCGGTGGTCGTTGTGGAGTGCGGCGGCACATACGAGGACCCGGGCGCCACCGGCGCGGACATGTGCGTCGGCGAGACCTATGTCGTGACTGGCGGGGACACGGTGAACCCGGCCATTCCAGGTGACTATGTCCTCACCTACAACACGGAAGACTTCAACACGCCCGTCTCCAATCAGGCCGTGCAGGTCACGCGGCTGGTCCATGTGGTGGACAGGACCCTGCCGGAATTCACTACCCTGCCGGTGTCGCACACCCTTGAGGCGGACCTTTCCTGCCAGGCCAGCATGCCGGACTTCACCGCGGGCGTGGCCGCGATGGATGTTTGCAGCGGAGCTGCGGCGATTACCCAGTCCCCCGCGAAGGACACGCTCGTCACCATAGGCGTGACGAACGTGACCGTCACGGCAACCGACGCCGCGGGCAACAAGTCCGAACTTGCGGTGACGCTCACCGTGCTGCCGGGCCTGTGCGAAGAGACGGTCCCGGATGTGGTGGGCATGGCGCAGTCGGATGCGGAAGCCGCGGTGCTTGCCGCCAACCTGACGGTCGGCTCGGTCACGACCGACTGCAGCAACATGTATGCGGTGGGCGACGTGATCATCCAATACCCGGCAGGTTTGGACAAGGCGCTCTGGCACAGTCCGGTGGACCTGGTGGTTTGCTCGGGTCCGTGCAACGCGATAGTGCCCAGGGTGGTTGGCATGGAGCAGTCTGTGGCGGAGGCTGCGGTGGTTGCAGCCGGCCTTGTGGTTGGTTCAGTCACAACCGGCTGCAGCAACATGATTGCGGCGGGCATCGTGATCAACCAGTACCCGTCGGACGGCGGCCTGCCATTCGGCGACCCGGTGGACCTGGTGGTTTCCTCCGGACTTTGCAGCGTGACGGTACCCGATGTGACGGGGCTGACCGAGGTTGATGCCGGGGCGGCGCTGCTTGCGGCGGAACTGACTGTGGGCTCGGTTACGACAGCCTGCAGCAACACGGTGGCCGCGGGCCTTGTCATCAGCCAGAACCCGGCAGCTTTGGGCATGGCGCTGTGGCAGAGCCGGGTGGACCTGGTGCTTTCCTCCGGTCTATGCGAGGTCTCGGTGCCCGATGTAACCGGCATGGCGCAGTCCGCGGCGGTAACCGCGCTGCTTGCGGCGGGCCTGACGGTCGGCACGGTCACGACGCAGTGCAGCAACACGGTTGCGGCGGGCAACGTCATCAGCCAGACCCTGTCCGGCGGCAGCTTGGCGCTGCTTGGCAGCGCGGTCAGTCTGTCCGTGGCGAACGGTTTGTGCGAAGCGGCTGTTCCCAACGAGGTCGGCAGGGCGCAGGCTGCCGCAGAGTACCAGATTGCCCAGTATGGATTCACGGTCGGAACCGTTACCACCGCCTGCAGCGACACGGTTGCTGCGGACAACGTGATCAGCCAGACCCCGTCCGGCGGCAGCTCGGCGCTGCTTGGCAGCGCGGTTGACCTGGTGATTTCCTCGCATCTGTGCACCGTGACGGTGCCCAATGTGGCCGACGTATATATAAATCTTGCGATTCCCGAGGTGAAGTTAGCCTGGTTGGCGGCCGCTTCTAACCCGACATACACTTGCAGCAACACGGTTCCGGCCGATTTTGTCATCAGCACGAACCCGGCAGGCGGCACTCAGGTGCCTTACGGCACCTGGGTTTACTTTGTGGTGTCCAGCGGTCCATGCCCCGGATTAACCGTTGCCTACCCGAACGGCGGCGAGATTTGGCGGCAGCGCGACCCGCAGACCATCACGTGGAATCAGGTTGGCGTGACCGGCTACGTGGCCGTCCTGCTGAATGACGGCGGCGCGGACACCGCGTGGCTCGGCAAGACCCTGGCCTCGGACGGACAGCTTTCCTGGACGGTTCCCACCTCGGTGGTGCCGGGCAGCGCGTACAGGATCCATTTGATCTCGGCGGACAACAACGCGGTGGAGGACCTGAGCGATGCGACGTTCACAATCGCGCCGGCCGCGGTGCTTCCGCTGACGGTGACCTCTCCGAACGGCGGCGAACTGTGGATCCAGGGCGAAACGCAGAACATCACGTGGAACACGGTTGGCGTGACCGGTGACGTGGCCATCCTGCTGAACGCGGCCGGCGCGGACACGGTCTGGGTTGGCGCGGTTGCGGCCTCGGCCGGAACGCTGGCGTACACGGTTCCCGCGTCGGCG
>CAIXUF010000492.1 GCA_903922535.1 Candidatus Hydrogenedentota bacterium | reverse complement strand
GGTGATCACAGTCACCGCGCCGCGCCGCGCGCTGAAGTTCACACCGCCCAACACCGGAATCGGCAACCCGCGCCGCATGAAAGCCCGGCGCACTTCCCGGCACTCGATCACGATGGATGTATCGGTGGTTGTCATCCGTCCTCTCATCCGTTACGAAACACCTCTGCCGGCCGCGCACGCAAGACGCTCACCACGGGCCCGCAACAGGCAAGTACGCCGCTCACCAGCGTCATCCCGGCGGCCAGGGCGCCCGCAAGTGGAAAAGCTTGGAGCAGCGCCCAGGGCCCCGCCTCCCATGTGACCGCCGGCGCTGCACACAACAGGAAGAGCGGGGCAAAGAAGGTTCCCACCACAATGCCTCCCACCGCACAGATGACGGACTCCATGAGCACCGTGCCCGCGATCTCGCCGGACGTCCACCCGAGCGCCGAGAGAAGCGCGAGGTCGTGGCGGCGCTCGATCACCGAGGCGGTCTGGATCAACATAGCGAAAAGCACGACGGCCAGGTAGATCCCGGCCACAACTCCTCCAACGACACCGGCAGTTATCCCCATGACCTCGGCGGCAGGTTTGTAACAGGCGTAGCTCGAAATGACCATGCAGGGGAAGATCGCCTTGATGGACCGAAAGGCATCCTCCTGCCGTTGCGAACTGCGAACTTCAACCAGTACCGCGCTCGGCCGGCCATTCAGGCCTTCCGCTCCGGCACGGTGACACACGAACGCCGCGGCCTCCGCAAACGGCATATACACGTCCGCCTTACCGGGACGAATGCCGGGGTTGACAATGCCCGTCACCTCGAAATCCGTCCCCGCGATCGCAATCTGTTTGCCGGCGGATAGACCTCGCGCCCGCGCAAACCCTTCATCGAGAAGCACACAGCCGCGGTCTTCCGGCTTGAGGAATCGCCCGCTGATGATGTCGCCATCGGCGCAACAGGTGGTGCCGACCGCTTGTTGGTTGGTCACATCGAACCCACCCACCGCAATGTCGTTGCCAGACCTTTCGTCGCGAAACCTATACATCAGGTAGGCTGACGCGTCGAGGACAGCCGGCAGCGACTTGATCTGGTCCACCCAGTTCGTCGGCAGTGGCAGCGCGGGTACACTCCCGCAGATCAGTCCTTCTCCAGCCTGCGATGCCAGCGCCGTCAGGCACGCTTGGGTGGACGCCCGGGCAAAGGTGATAAAATGCGTGCCGGTATTGCGCATGATTTTGTCGGACGCCTGACGCGCCGACCCCAGCAGCACAACGAGCGAAGCCGCCACGGCCACCGCAGCAGCGTAGACGGCAATGAGCAAAGAGGTTTGCAGTCCACGCCGGCGACGTTCGCGCCACGCCACCTCAAACAGTTGCGCGACCGTCATCTCATTGCCCTCATGCACGTATTATCCGAGATTTCCCATTTGACCCACGCCGGCGATCACGCGGGCCATTCCGTTTCATTGATTCGCCATATATCACCTTTCGACAGCGCGTGCCAGCGTGACTTGTGCTCCAGAACCTGATTTCCGACTCCAAGGAAGATGGTTTCTTGCTGTTGATCGCTCAGTGCCACTGCCCGACCAAACTCAGACGGACTCCCG
>CAIXUF010000491.1 GCA_903922535.1 Candidatus Hydrogenedentota bacterium | reverse complement strand
TGCGCCGCACAGATGGCGGAAAAACCAGTAAAATCAACCCCCTGGGACCGGCACCGAGGCCATATGCGGGAAACTCGAATTATTAGCTGTGGATCGTGGTCCGTCGCCATCCCTTGTGCAACTGAAAGCGGCCGTGCTATAATCCTTTCCATGATCCTAACACTGCGGTTCTTGGGCTGGAAACGCCCTTCTTCAACGGAGAAACTCTAATGGGGGCAAGCCTCGCGCGACGGGTTGTCTTCTACGACAACGGCACCAGTTCCCTGGGGATACAGTACCTGATTGCGGCGCTCAAGCAAGAAGGCCACGACGTTCAGATGTATTTCGACTCATCTCTGTCGAGGGATCATCTGGCATCGGACCTCATCGGAAGGCAACTGGGATTCTCGGCAATATCGGTGGCACGCGACCTTTTGGCGCTTCGCCCCGATGTCGTATGCTTTTCCTCCTCATACACCTTCTCCTATCAGATGATTCTTGAGCTAATCAAAGTTTACAGAACGGTGGACGGCGAGGCCGCCATTGTCTGCGGCGGTCCGCATGTCACCCTCGTCCCTGATGTGGTTTTGGAGAATCCCGAGGTCGATTTTGCCGTGGTCGGCGAGGGTGAGCAATCACTCTCGGCGTTGGTGGCCGCACTGGCCAAAGCCCGCAGCAAAGATGAGGTAAAAGGCTGCCCCCCCGACAGCCTGCCAGGGGTGTGGAGCGTTCACAACGGCAGAATAATCGACCGGGGACTTTCGCCGCTGACCCGCGATCTCGATCTCCTTCCCTTCCCCGACAAGACGTTGTACGCCCCGATCAATCCCACTTTCGGTTGGCTGTACACTATTACCGCGAGCCGCGGATGCGTCTGTTCCTGCACGTACTGCAACAGTCCCAGCATGAACCAGATATACAGTGCCCGCGGCGAAAGCCACTGGCGCGTTCGATCGGTGGATAACGTGATCGAGGAACTGCGGCTGGCCGTGAAATTGTACGGACCCCGGTATGTTGTCTTCCACGACGACATCTTTGGCCTTAAGCTGCCTTGGCTTCGGGAGTTCTGTTCGAAGTACAAAGAACACGTAGGCCTCCCCTACGGCGTTCAAACGCATCCCACGCTTGTCAGTGAAGAACGGCTCCAACTGCTCGCCGACAGCGGTTGTGTCGCACTCGAACTGGGCCTGCAGAGTACGGTTGCCGAGGTCCGGCGTGAGATCCTGGACCGGAACGAGAACAACCAAGATGTAAGAGCGGCGATACGCCAGGCAAAGGAACTGGGCGTGTTGCTCGAGCTGGACATGATCGTAAACCTGCCGGGGGAAATCCCGCAGCACCGCGAAGAAATGCTGGATTTCATTCGCGAAACGCGTCCCGAAGTGGTGAACATGAGTTTCCTGCAGTTCTTTCCCAAGACCCCCATCGTGGAAACAGGCATTCGACAAGGAATGATTAGGCCCGAAGACGTCTATCAACTCGAACGGGGAAGGGGCGTCAACATGAATCGGCTGATGTCGCATGCGAATCTCGAGCCGAGTTTGCGGGTGATGCCTGTGAGGGCCTATGCGGCCGCCCATCTGCCCGGGTGGATCGAACAACCCCTTTCCCGGATGCTCAAGGCGCCTGGCACGGGCCGAATCGTCTCCCTGTTCGCGTCGCAGTTGCTCTACGGGGCGCTGCTATGGATCAGCCTGACGGATGCGCGTAGTTTCTGGCAGTATACGCAAATCCGCCGCATGTTGTATGCAGTCCGTCTGATCCTGCGCAAGAAGATAAGAGTCCTTTTCTGCGGCACACCCCGTAGCGGCTGCCAAACCTGAATGCCTCGCTCGCAGGCATCGCCCTGACCACATCCATGGCGGCGCCAAGGGCCGGAACAAGTACATACGATCCCGCTGATTTCATGTTGCCATGCCTGCAGGGCTCGGCGTCTGTACGTGTGGGCGCCGGTTCTCGTGGGCTTCTCGGGGGGCGCAGTTCTTTCGGGTCCGTACCGGGCAATATGGTATACTCGGGATTATCATGTGGCTGAGCGCTTGTCGAAAAATCCTTTTGCACGTAATCTTGCATGTAACCGACCGCTGCGATCTTGCCTGCGGCACTTGTTTTGTCAAGAAGGGCGGTCAGGATCTTTCCTTGGAATCCGCCCGCCTCATCGCGGCCAAACTCGGCAGGGTAACCTGGCTTGACATCGGGGGGGGGGAGCCTTTTCTTGTTCCCGATCTCGTCGCGATCTGCCGGTGCTTTGACACGCGCTCAATAACGATTCCCACCAACGGGCAACAGACGGCCCGGATCTGTGAAAAGGTCAAGGAGTTGCTGGAGGCGTGTCCCGGGGAGTTGACCATCGCCGTATCGTTGGACGGCTTCGAGGCGGACAACGACGCCATCCGGGGCGCGGGAGCGTTTCGCAAAGCCTTGGCCACTTTTGAGGATTTGCGGAAGTTAAGACCGCTGACTATCAAGATCAGCACGGTCGTGTGCCAATCGAACATTGACAACCTGGTTCCGTTCATGGAGTACGTAAGGCGCGATCTTGCGCCCGATTATCATTCCCTGCTGCTATTGCGGGGCAAGCCGGCCTCCGATGCGCATGTCCTGCCGCCGCTCGAGACCCTGATCCAGCAGACGCCCGCCATCCTTGATGTCTGGAGATCCTACGCGTATGCCGACGGGAACCCCATGAGGCGGCGCCTCAAGCGCAACTACCAGCAATACCATTGGCGCACCTCCATCAAGACCATCGCCACGCAGAAACGCCATGTTCCCTGCAAGGCACCCCACCTTCACAAAGTGATCTACCCGGACGGTTCCGTGTCCATGTGCGAGTTGATGCCGCCGGTCGGGAATATACTCCTGGAGCCGGTTGATGCGTTGAACCGAAGGATGCGGCGCGCGTTGGAGGCGTATGAAACCGCCAACGGACCCTGTTTCTGCACCCACAACTGCAACATGGGCGAGAACATTCTCACCCATCCCGCGTCGATGGCCAAGATTATCACAGGAATAACAAATGCCTGAGCCCGTCGCCTCCATTGTCATCCCGGTTCACAACCGGCCCGAAGAGCTGGCCCTCGTCCTCATGCATCTTGAGCGGCAGCGGGCGCCGGATTTCGAAGTCGTCATCGTGGACGACGGGTCGGACACTCCCGTTGCGGACCAGATCAGGGAGGCCGACTACAGGTTCGCGCTGCGGATAGTGCGGGAGGCAGAGACGGGCGGCATAGCACGCGCGCGGAACGCCGGAATCACGACGGCGCGCGCGGACATCATCGTCTTTCTTGACAGCGATTGCGAACTGGCCGATGACGACTGGCTCGAGAAGCATGTCGACTGCCACACGCGTCTGCCGCAGGTTGACGGGCTCGACCCGGCAAAGCCGGTCGTGATCCACAGCATGGTAAACGGCATTCATTCGACCTATGCGGGCTATTCCGACGGCTACTCCAACTGGTTCACTTCATGCGGAAAAAAAACCTATATGGCAAGGAAGCACCACCTTCCCGCAAACAACACCAGTGTCCGCAAATCGGTATTCAGCCTCGTCGGTCTCTTCGATGAGGACTGCAGGGCACTCGAAGACGTGGAGTGGTGCTTTAGGTGTCTCGAGAAGGGCGTCCAGCTCTTGTATGTGCCGGACATGCCCGTGGGCCATGTGGATCGGAAGACATTTGCGGCGTTGTGGCGGCATTATCACACCATCGGGAGCTACGATCCCGTGGTGCGCTCCAAAACACCCTCTTCGCCGTACGGGGCACTGTTCCCCCGCAACGTGCTTGCCGGATGGTTTTACGCGGTCCCGCTTGTTTTGTTGATGACCGTTTATGTAACGGCGCGGTGGTTGACCTGTGAACGCCGTGTCCTGCTTTACGTGCCGGGTATCCTGCTGGCCAACGTTGCCAATTATGCTGGCATCATGACATGCCTGTACGAAAGGCGCGGGGCGAGGCGCTGGCATAACGGCAAATGATCGCGTCCCGGAAAATGGCTGCAAGCGAAAGGCATGTCCCGGGTTCTTACTCCGTCCGGACGCATGCGCCGGATTCTGCCGGATTCTCCCCAATCGCACCTCGTCACCACTCTGTCCGCCGACACCGCTTGTGCCTGTTCCCAAACTGAGGGTATGATCCCGTCGGAGAAAATGCATTTGCCGGGTTGGCCAGACTTGAAAGGATTCAGTGCGATGATTTGGTCAGGGTTCTTGAACGGTGGCAAAACAAAGGCCGCGGCCCGTGGCTGCGCCATCCAAAGCCCGGGACCTGAACTTGACGCGGACCCCGCAGCGGCAGACCCGAAATCCAGTTTCTGGCGCGACACGTTGTTCTTGTGGGCGATGGCGCTCTTCAGCCTGTTTCTGCACTTTGCCACCGCGTCACGGTACGACCTCTTCATAGACGAAATATACGTGCTGGCGGCATCAAAGCATGCACTTGTGGGGTCCATCGATGTCTTTCCACTTTCGTTTTGGCTGGACAAGCTTTCGCTGGCCGTGTTGGGCTCCAGTTTGTTTGCCCTCCGTTTTCTTCCTGCTGTTGCAGGTGCAGCCAACATACTTGTCGCAGGCCTGCTCGCCAGGGAACTCGGGGGGAGGCGCTTTGCCGTTTCTGTTGCAGGCCTGAGCGTGCTTGTGGCGCCACTCCTTATGTTTGCCGCCGGTTCCGCCGATCTTTGGGCCTATGAGGGTATCCTCTGGTCGCTCTCAGCGTTGCTTGTCGTGCGGATTCTGCGAACGGGCAACGGGCGCCTATGGTGGCTGGTGGGGATTGTGTGGGGGTTGGGCTTGCTGAACAAACCCACGGTGCTCCTTTTCATGCTGGGTGTCGGTCTTGGGCTTCTATTGACCCGCGCCCGGGGGGAACTTCTCCGAAAGGGGTATTGGTTGGCGTTGGTCGTGGCTTTGGTTGTCTTCTCCCCGGCGCTGATTTGGCAAACGGTTCACGGATGGCCTTTTCTTGGTGCGATGGCCGCCATGCGAGGCGACGAATTTTCGGATTCGGTCTTTTGGATTGGATACTTTTCCCGAAGCAAAATGCTCCTGGCCCAACCGGCCTTCCTTGGCCCCCTGACTTTTGTTTTGGCAGTTCTTGGCGTGTTCCACGCCATTGTGTCCGGAAAGGAAGACCCGCACCGATCTGTCTTGTGGGCTTGCGTGGCCGTAGTTCTAGCCTTCGTTGCCACGTCGGGTTTCACCTATTACATGAACCCGATGTATTCCATTCTGTTGGCTTTCGGCTCCGCGGTCGCGGCACGGATCACGGAAAGAAGGAACATGCGTTGGATGCGTCCGGCGCTTGTCTTTGGCTTGGTGGCGCAGGGTTTGGTGGTTGCCCCCCTATGCGTGTCAGTCTTGCCAAAGGAGTCTCTGGGCACGTATTCCCGTTATGTCTGCCGTGGAATACTCGCTCCCTTGAGTTCCACGGCAACCATCCTGCAGGGCTTGGACAGCAATAAGGTCTGGGCTCCGTGGCTGAATAGGGCCTATGCAGCGTTGCCAGCAAGCGAACAGAAAAGCTGTTGCATCATCGTTGGGTATGCCCCTTTTGCCGCCGCCGCAGAGTTCTACGGCACCCAATATCATTTCCCAGAGATCTTTAGCCCGCATCTGAATTACATGTTTTGGGGACCGCCCGCCGAGGGCACGGAACCGGTAATCGCGTTGTTCTTCAACCGCAAAGAGCTTGAGGGCTGGTTTGGGCGCGTGGAATATGTCGGCAATCCCGGTGACAATCCGAATTGCCCCGTCTATTTGTGCAGGCTTCCAAAATGCACTTACCGGGCAATGTGGAAAAACATGTGCGAAAAGGACTCAAGTTTCCGCTGGAGGGTGGATCGGGAGGAGGGACAGAGTTGAAATGATGCTTGGGCCATTGTCCGCTCATCTTCCTCCCGCCGCAACACACCGCGGCGGGGGCGATGCCCTCATAAATGTGCCACTATTGTTAAGGACTCTATTTGATGGTTTGGTTGGGACGTTTCGACCACTGCAGAACTCAGGCGGGAGGCTGCCGTGCCCTGTCCCAGGACAGCGGGACTGCTGCGGACGCTGTGGCCCTTGACTCAAGATTCTCCCTTCATTGCGATATGGCTTTTCTGTGGGTGTTGGCGCTCTTCAGCCTGCTCCTGCATCTTGCCACCGCATCAAGGTACGATTTCTATACGGATGAGCTGTACGTGATCGCGGCGTCGAGGCATTCGCTGTGGTGTTGCGCCGAGACATTCACGCTGCAATTGTGGGTGTCGCGGCTTTCGGCGGTCATATTGGGCACCAGCCATATTGCAGTTCGCTTTCTTCCTGCTGTGGCGGGTTCGGCCAACATCCTTGTTGCGGGGCTGCTTGCGAGAGAGTTTGGGGGGGGGCGTTTTGCCATTGCTCTTGCGGGCCTCGGTGTGTTTGTCGCGCCTGTCCTTCTGTTAGCGGCCACCATGGCCGGCACCTTCTCCTATGAGTGCCTCTTCTGGACAATTTCAGCCCTGCTTGTCATGAGGACTTTGCGGACGGGAAACGGTCGCCTCTGGTGGTTGGTGGGTGTGGTATGGGGGATGGGCTTTCTGGCCAAGCCCCCGATACTGCTGTTCATGCTGGCGGTTGGATTCGGGATTCTCTTGACCCGTGCCCGGGTGGAATTACTCCGAAAGGGCTATTGGCTGGCGCTGGGGGTGGCTCTCGTCTTTTCCACCCCGGTTTTGACCTGGCAGGCGTTTCACGGATGGCCCATTTTGGGTTTGGCCATGCGTCCCGATGAGTATGCGGAGCTCGGAAACTGGATGGGTTTCTACACCCGGACCAAGATGGTTTTGGCCCAACCGGCCTTCGTGGGCCCGCTGAATTTCGTTCTGGCGGTCGTTGGCGTGTTCCACGGTCTTGTATACGGCAGGCAAACCGCGTTCCGGGCGGTGCTATGGGCATGTGTTGCCGCGAGTCTGGCCTTTGTTGCCACGTCCGGTCATCCATACTACATGAATCCCGTGTATTCGATGCTGGTGGCTCTTGGTTGCGTGGCAGCGGATCGGGTCACGGCGAAAGGAAAGGCGCGATGGATGCGTCCGCTGCTTGTGGCCGGACTGGTGGCGCAGGGTCTGGTGATTGCCCCACTGTGCATGCCTCTCCTGCCGCAGGCCTCTCTGGACAGCTACTCTCGTTTTGTCTGTCGCGGCATGCTCGCCCCCTTGAGCGGCGTGGCATCCTTCCTGCATGGCGAAGGTTTTTGGGCGCTTACGGCAATGAAGCTGAATGGTGTCTGCGAGACGCTGCCAGCCGGCGAAAGGGAGAACTGCTGCATTATCGAATGGTTCGCTCCGGTTGCCGTCGGCGCTGAATTCTATGGTTCCCTATATGATCTCCCAAAGATATTCAGCCCCCATCTAAATGGTGCCTTTTGGGGTCCGCCCGACGAGGGCACCGGTCCGGTAATAGCCCAGTGTTTCAACCGAAAGGATCTTAAGGACTGGTTTGGAAGCGTCGAGTATGCCGGCGGACCTGACGACGCCTATATGCATGCATTTCCGGTCTACATATGCAGATTTCCGAAATGCGGTTACCAGGAAATATGGCGGGACATGTGCAATAGGAACTGGTTCTTCCGCTGGAAAGTGAAACCGGATGACGGACTGGCGTGATTTGATTCTTGGACCATCACCGGTCCGCTTCCCGGCCGCTGCGGCGCCATGCGGCGGCGAGATTTTCTCCCGAGTTTGCCGCACTTGAGAAGGATTCTGTTTGATGGCTTTGTTGGAGCACCCCATCCAGGTCAGGACTAAGGCCGCGGCCAGTCGGGCCGCCGCTGAACCGCAAGGAGCCGGCGTTGCCGCGGACGGCGAAGCGGCCAACCCGATATCCGGTTTTTGGCGCGATACGGCCTTTCTGTGGCCGTTGGCGCTTTTCAGCCTGCTTCTGCATCTTGCCACCGCGTCACGGTTCAATTTCTATGAGGATGAACTGTATGTGATCGAGGCAGCGAGGCATTCGCTGTGGTGTTGCGCGGAGACTTTTACATTGCAGTTGTGGTTGACACGGCTTTCGACGGCTGTATTGGGCACCAGTCAGGTTGCTGTTCGTCTTCTTCCCGCTGTTGCAGGTTCGGCCAACATCGTTGTGGCAGGTCTGCTTGCCAGAGAACTGGGAGGGCGGCGTCTTGCCGTTTCTCTTACAGGTCTTGGCGTGTTCGGCTCGCCCATACTGTTGTTCGCAGCGACTATGGCCGGCACCTTTTCATATGAATGCCTCCTGTGGACGCTCTCGGCATTGTTTGTCGTTCGGACCCTGCGGACGGGCAACGGGCGTCTATGGTGGCTCGTGGGCCTGTCCTGGGGAATTGCCTTTCTGGCCAAGCCCCCGGTGCTGCTGTTCATGCTGGCGGTTGGATTCGGGCTTCTATTGACCCGCGCCCGGGTGGAACTTTTCCGAAGGGGTTATTGGCTGGCGCTGGCGGTGGCTTTCGTCATTTCGTCTCCGGTTCTGGTTTGGCAGACGGTTCACGGCTGGCCCATTATTGGTTTGGCCGTGCGCGTTGACGAGTATGCCGAGACGGGGTTTTGGCTGGGATACTATTCACGGATCAAAATGCTCCTGGCGCAGCCGGCCTTTCTTGGCCCCATGAATATTGTTCTGGCCGGTGTCGGCTTGTTTTACTGTCTTGCATGCGGGAGGGGAACGGCATGCCGGGTTGTTCTCTGGGCATGCGCGGCCGCAGGTGTGGCCTTTGTCATCACGTCTGGGCACCCTTACTATCCGAATCCGATGTATTCCATGCTGCTGGGTCTTGGCTGCCTGGCCGCGGAGCGGATCTCGGAGAAGAGAGAACGGCGCTGGCTGCGTCCGGCGCTTGCATTTGGCTTGGTGCTGCAGGGTCTGGCAATTGTCCCGCTGTGCGTGCCCATCCTGCCACGGGGCTTGCTGGACAGTTACTCCTGTTTTGTGTGCCGCGGCGTTCTCGCCCCATTGAGTTCCCCCCCAACAATTCTGATGGGCGCAGGCGAGGACAAGGCATGGGCCGCGACGCTCCATGGTGTCTACTGGACGCTGCCGGTCGACGAAAGGGCAACGTGCCGCATTATCCTGGGGTACGCCCCCACAGCCGCTGTCGCTGAGTTCTGCGGCACCCAATATCATCTGCCCAAGATTTTTAGCCCCCATCTGAATTATGCCTTTTGGGGGCCTCCCGACGAGGGCGCCGGTCCGGTGATAGCCGCGTACTTCAACCGCAAAGAGCTTGAGGTCTGGTTTGGGCGTGTCGAGCAGGCCGGCGAACTCGGCAATATCCCCGTTTACATATGCAGATTTCCGAAGTGCAGTAACCAGAAGATGTGGCAGGAAATGTGCAATAAAGATTGGGGTTTCCGTTGGAGGGTGGACCGGGATGGTTGACAAGGCTGACAACATCCTTGGACCACCCAACGCGTGCTTGGCGTCTTTCCGCAACCCCGTCTCCCGCCGCTTCCTCGTCCGTTCTTGTTGACCGGCTCATCAGGGAATGCCGGCCGGCCCGGCGGAAACAGGATCGGCTGAGGGCCTGTCAGGACCGCACATGTCGCGAAGCGGGGCAGTGAACCAGAACTCGCCGGGCCCCAAACTCCCGACCGCATCGCACACGGCATCGGGAACACCATTGCGGGCCAGCGCGTCGGTAAAGGGAGCGAGGACAATGCCCAAATCAGGGTGCAGTTTCGCCGCAGTGGCGAAAACGCCTGGGACGTCCGACGTTTTGTGCTCTTTCAGTAGGGCCATGCCCAAGGCCATGTGGAGCAGGCCCAAGTCTGGATGCAGGTCTATCAGATGTCTGGCCAATGCCTCGGCAAGCTCGCCGTGACAGCGGCTGACCATGTCGAGGAGCGGGTGGACACAACAGAGCCGGGATTGCGCGGGAAATCGTTCGTCCATCGGCCAGTGGTCCACGGATTCGCGCAATTCCGCCGACAGGCGGCGCCATCGTGCCTGGTCGCAACCCCGGAAACCCAGTTCGCCGAGCACCGCATCGTAGTCTATTGGACGCAGCGGGGCGCCGGCGAAGAATTCCAGGTAGGGCTTGATCTGCCGCACCGGCGATCCGATGCCTTGTACGGCGGTCCCGCTTCGTTCAACCGTGCAGACGAGTGCGTCAAACTGTCCGGGAAACATTTTGAAGGAGGTTTTGAGGCCACGCTCTTGGCAGGCCTGTTCCAGCGCGCCCACGCAATCGAACTGGCCGTTCGTGAGACCGTCAATATACGACGCCTGAAGGACAATCCACACCCGTTTTCGGGTTCCGTCGGGAGCCGCGGCAGGCTCGGACTGCAGTAGGCGCGCACTGTCGTCGCAAGCGGCCTGAAGTGTCCAGGTCAGTCGGACGGGCCAGTCAGGTGACAGGTAGAACATCAACTCCCTGTCGGGGAACCAGTGTTGAATGTCGATTATTTCATCCCCGGGTGAGGCATTGTTCCGAATGTAGGCAGCGGCCCCTTTCCAGTCCGTCCGAGTCACCTCGGGAAGAAAGAGAAGCAATTGGAACGTGTAGAGCCCGACGAGCGCAAGAACAGCGCCGCGCCGCAGCAACGCCCGCGGAAGCGCCGTCAGGGCGGCGCCGACAAGGGCGTACAGGGCGATCTGGTTGTACATGCAATAAGTGGGGTAGACGACCGTCTTGATGCTGACAAGCGCCACAGTGAGCCCGGGCACGAAGAGCAACAGGAGAAGCAAGGCCATGTTCTCGAGATCGCAACGGTCGGCTTGCGCCGGCCCGCCTTTGCGCCTCTGCCGCCAGAGGCTGCAAATCAGGCGAATTGCAGCCCAAACGGAGACCCCAGCGAACACCGCCAGGAGTCCCAGGCTAAACGGGGAGCACAGGCGAATCACCGACGGAAACGTGGCGCCGGCGGGGCCATGAAACTTCCAAGACGGCAGAATCATATCATAGAACGGCACAAGGTCGCCGCCCAGCGTAAAGTTTACCGCGCGCAGGAGCGTCAATTTGTCTCTTGCCATGTAATGATTCGAGAAAGGCATGCCGAGAACCCATATGGCCGACGGCGCAAGAAGGAGCATCTGGACAGCACTCCACAGGACCACGCGTCGGAAACGGCGGAGGGAGAAAGCCAGCAGAAACAAACCCTCGATCAGGATGATGATGACTGTAATCAGGTGTGTCCAGGCCAATAGAGTGTTGGCGATGAGACTGGCGGCCCACCAGACCGGCCGGCCCTCGCGATAGCCGCGCATAAAAGTCCAGGCCGAGATGATGGCCAGCGGCGTCATGAGCGCGTAGGGGCGGAGCGCTTGGGCATGCCAGATGTGCTGGGGTGACAATGCCAGGCACAGTGCGGCCAGCAATGCGGCCTTTCTTCCGCACAGACAACGCACAAAACCATACAGCAAAGGCACTGCCGACACAGAGATGGCGACCGGAAGAAGGCGCAGTGTTTCGGCATTCATCCCGACCCATTTTCCCAGACAGAACTGGAGCGCATAGTAAAGCGGCATTGCCCCTTGTTCAGGAGCCTCCACGCTCAGCAACCTCAGAAAGGACTGCAGGTTAAGCGCGCCAAGGGGCTGGAAGGCTATGAAGTCGTCAAACCAGAGCGACTGATCGTTCAGTCTGTACAGGCGCAGCGCAGTGGCCAGGAGAACCACCGCCGCGAGCGACGCCCCACCGGCATGGCGCAGAAGGCCCACCCGCTCATGCGGGAGCGTCTTCGCCATGCCGGGGCGGGTTTCTGCTTTGGCCGTCACGGGCTGCCTCCTCTAAATGCGGACTTGGCGTCCCGGGTTCCAGTGGTGGTGAATGTCTTTTAATCGCGCTGGATTCGGACGGAGATTCAGTGCGCCATTGAACAAGTTTTCTGCGCCATGGCCTGACGGCCCCGGCAGTGGGCAGTCCTGCATCAGACAACCCTTTGACCAATTGATTTGTAAAGCAAGAACACAGGCTCTCGGGGTGAGGTTTGCATGCACTATACCGGCAAGGAAACCCCAACCCGACTGGAAGATCTCCCGGTGGTGCCGGGAAGGAGGCCGGGGTTCAACATCGGGTGAATTCTAAACCATGTTAAATGCGAATTCAAACGCCGCATGGCGTTCGGTTTAACCCAACCACCGCCCTCATGCCCGCCGGGGGCAAGTCTTCCTGTCGGAGACGGGAAGAAGCGGGTGCTTCTTGGCTGTCAATGGAAACCTTGTGTGCGGACTGGGGTTGACTTTGCGACGGTCGTTCTCGACAGTCGTTCTCTTGATACTCTCCCGGCAATCCCCTATACTTGTCGAAGTATGTTTGTCAAGGGGCGCACATCGTCTCTTGAGAGACACGAAGGCTGTCGCCTCAGGTTGAATTGACGCAAAGGCGGGTTGTTATGGCCAGATTCATGATGGTTCAGGTGCATGCGGAACCGTACCCGGGAACGGCGTATCTTAATCGCGCCGTCACCCAGCGCGGACATTCATTCGGCCTGATACTGACCGCGAATCCGCGCGTCCTGCTGAAGCGAATTGCCGCGGAGAAGCCGGACCTGATTGGTTTTTCCTGTATGACGTGTTTCTACAAACCCGTGCGGGAGTTTGCGCAGGCAATCAAGCGCGAGTTCTCCATTCCCATCATATTGGGCGGGGTTCACCCCACCTTCTTCCCCGACGTGATTCATGAGGACGCATTTGACATGATCTGCCGGGGCGAAGGCGAGTTTGCCCTGCCGGAGCTGTTGGACGCGATCGCTTCGGGCAGTGATTTCACTCAAATCCAGAACCTCTGGGTAAAGAGAAATGGCACGATATTCAAGAATGAATTGCGGCCCCTCATCGAGCCGCTGGATGAGGTCCCGCTCATTGACTGGAGCTGTTACCAGGGGACGTCTGTGCGGCACTGGGCGCCCCTGGCTTATCCGATTCGTGGCTGCGCCTACAACTGTTCCTATTGCTTCAACGAGCCGGCGCGCAGGTTGTATCACGGGCTGGGCACGTATATCCGCTATTTCAGTGTTGAACGGACGATCGCCGAGGTGCAGGAGGCCCTGCGCTTCTTCGCGAACAGCCCCCTTGTCTTTGAGGCGGACTCCTTTGGTTTGGACCTCGATTGGATGGGGCGAATGCTCGATGCGTACAGTGCGGCGACCGACCGTCCTTTCTTCCTTTTGCTGCGCCCCGAACTGGTAACCGATGCCTGTGCGGACATTCTGGCCCGGCATCGGTGTTGCGGCGTGGGTTTTGGCGTCGAATCGGGCTCGGAACGGGTCCGGCGAGAGATCCTTAACAGGCATTACAGCAACGAACAGCTCCTCAAGGCCGCCGCAAGGCTCCATGGCAGGGGGATAAAATTCGGCACATACAACATTTTGGGGATACCGACGGAAACAGAAGACGAACTATGGGAAACGATCGATATCAACGTCAGGATGAAGACAGATTTTCCCCGGGGCATGATCTTCATCCCGATGCCGCAGACCAAACTCTTCGACTATTCAATGAAGGAGGGCTATCTTGATGCCGATTTCTCGTTCGATCAAGTGCCCCGTTCGGCTTACGTGACGACCGTTCTGAAGAACGTGGACAAGAACAGGATAGAGAACAGCCTCTATTTCTTCATCACCGCGATCAAGATTCCAAAGTTGCGAAACGTTATCCGGTGGCTGACGCACACGAAGTCCAATTTTCTGTACCGCTGGGGGTTTTATCTCGTTTATGCGTACATATACCGCAAATCACAGCAACCCAATATCCTCTCCTACACAAGGTTTCTTTTCGCAAACCGGCATACGAAATGAGAAGGGGAAACGCCTACGCAGTATCCACCACTTCTCGCCGATTTGATGCCCCTAAGACCTTCCGCCAGAAGCAAACGGGTTCCGGCAGGAAACGTGAACGTTTGGGATTGAACCGCACATGCGGGTGCTTTCCTGTCTTGTGAAGATTGAGTTGAATCCTGCGGCGATCTTGAATTGAAGGAAGACACTGAAGGTCGCATTGCGCAATATCGGCGGACACGAATTGCCCATGACCGCGACGCGCCACCTGCCACTCCGTCTTTCGGCACGGCATGAAGACGCGCTCAAACGGGGGGCTGGGCCGCGAAGCTCAATAGTGTCGGGCGACGACGCCGGCCGGCGGGGGGGGATTGCCGCACCGTCCCCGGGTATGCGCCCGCCCCCGTTGGCGATTTTTTGCGGCGCTAATGCATTCTGGCGGGCACGTCAAGGGACGTCTAAGGCGCGGCGCAAACGGGACCGGCTGAAGGCAGTTCGGGATGGCACATGTCGCGAAGTGCGGTCGTGAACCAGAACTCGCCGCGTCCCAAACTTCCAACCCCTTTGCACACGGCATCGGGATCATCGTTGCGGGCCAGGAGGTCCGTGAAGGGGGCGAGAACGACACCCAGATCCGGGTGCAGTTTCCCCGCAACGGCAAAGGCCCTTCGGGCGGCCGACGTTTTGTGCTCTTTCAGCAGGGCCATGCCCATGGCCATGTGGAGCAGCCCAAAGTCCGGATGCCGGTCTATCAAGTGTCTGGCCAACGCCTCGGCAAGGTCACAGTGTCCGCGGCTGACCATGTCGAGAAGTGGAAAGACACAACAGATTCGGGAATTCACGGGAAATCGCTCGTCCAGCGGCCAGTGGTCCACGGATTCGCGCAGCTCCGCCAACAGGCGGCTCCGTTGGCCCTGTTCGAAGCCCTGGAACCCCAATTCGTCAAGCACGGCATCGTAGTCTATCGGGCGCAGCGGGGCGCCGGCAAAGATTTCCGAGCGGGGCGTGATTTGCCGCACGGGCGATCCGATGCCGCGCACGCCGGTCCCGCTCCGTTCAACGGTGCAGACAAGCACGTTGAATTGTCCAGGAAAGGATTTGATGGTGGATTTGAGACCGCGCGCCTGACACGCCTGCTCCAGCGCGCCCGCGCAATCGAAGTGGCCTGCTGTGACAGTTTCGATGAATATCGGCTGAAGGGCTATCCAAACGCGTTTCGGGGTTCCGTCGGAAGCCGCGGCGGGCTCGGACTGCAGTAATCGCGCACTGTCGTCGCATGCGGCCTGAAAAGTCCATACCAGGCGGACGGGCCAGTCCGGTGACAGGTAGAACTGCAGTTCCCTGTCCGGGAACCAATGTTGAATATCGATTACTTCGTCCGTGGGTGCGGCATTGTTGCGAATATAGGCAGCGGCCCCTTTCCAGTTCGTCCGGGTCACCTCGGGAAGAAGGACCAGCAATTGGAACGTGTAGAGCCCAAGAAGCGCAAGGACGGCGCTGCGACGCAGCAGCGCGTGGGGAAGTGCCATTAGGGCGGCGCCGACGATTGCATACAGGGCCGCCTGGTTGTACATGCAATACCTGGCGCAAACGACCGTCTTGATGCTGACGAGCACCACCGTGAGTCCGGGCACAAAAAGCAACAGGAGAAGAAAGGCCATGTTTTCGACTTCACGGGCGCCGTCCTGCGTCGGATCGATCTTGCGCCTCTGCCGCCACACGCGCCGAACCAGGCGAACGACAGCCCAGGCGGAGACCCCCATGAACACCGCCAGAAGTGCCAGACTAAACCAGGGGCACAGTGGAATCAGCGACGGAAAAGCGGCACTGGCGGAGCCGTGATACTTCCAGCCCAGTACAAACTCTTCATAATAGCGGACAAGGTCGCCGCCAAGCACAAGATTGACCGCGCGCAAGAGCGTCAAATTGTCCCTGGCAATATAATGATTCGTGAACGCCAAGCCAAGCACCGCCAGGGCCGACGGCACAAGAAGCAGCAACTGGACCGCGCTCCACGCGACCACGCGTCGGAAACGGCGGACGGAGAAGGCCAGCAGAAAGAAGCCCTCCGTCAGGATGAGTATGACCGTAATCAGGTGTGTCCATGCCAAAAGGGTGTTGGCGATGAGATTGGCGGCCCACCAGCCCGGCCGGCCCCCGCGATAGCCGCGCATGAAGGTCCAGGCCGAGATGACGGCCAGCGGCGTCAGGAGCGCGTAGGGGCGCAGCGCCTGGGCATACCAGATGTGCTGGGGCGACAGCGCCAGGCAGAGTGCGGCCAGTAGTGCCGCTCTTCCGCCGCAAAGGTAGCGGACGAATCCATACAGCAAAGGCACTGCCGACACATCAAGAGCCACAGGAAGAAGGCGCAGTGCTTCGGCATTCATTCCGACCCATTTTCCCAGGCAGTACTGGAGCGAATTATAGAGCGGCATTGCCCCTTGTTCAGGAGCCTCCACCCTCAGCAACCTCAGAAAGGACTGCAGGTCAGGTGCGCAAAGGGGCTGGAAGGCAGCGAAGTCGTCAAACCAGAGCGACTGATCGTTCAACCTATACAGGCGCAGCGCAATCGCCAGGAGAACCACCGCCGCGAGCGCCGCCCCGCTGACATAACGGACAAGGCCCTCCCGCTCATGCGGCAGCGTCCCCGTCAGGCAGTGCCTGGTTTCCCCGCGCGCCATCACGGGGTGTACCCGTTATGCGCGGGTTCCATGCTCCAGGTCTCGCCGGACACGGCTGCCTGCGGACGTGAAATCATGCCGGCCCCACAGGCTGTTTCCGTGCTGGCGTCCGGCAGATCCCACAACCGGAAACCCTGCTTCAGACGGCCCCTGGAATGGATTGTTGTCAAGAAAGAGGCTGCTTTCAGGGCGCTATATCTCCATGCACGGTATCAACATTGAAACCCTGTTCCAACTAAGGGTTCGCCAAGCTTTGCCGGGGGCGGCAAGAGTTTGACCTGTCCGCGAGATTTTGGACCAAGACAGCGTGGAATCGCAAATATTTCGGGGACAACGGCGCGTATGTGCCGCGCCGAGTTCCGCCACACAGGACTTCTCATCGGCAGCGCACACCGCGGGAAACGGGTCTCGCCAGCCTCGTAGTCCGGTTTCAAGTCGTGAGTCACAGCACCCTGGAATTGGAACAAGGCGATCCGTGCATGCGCCCGGAATTGGTCAGCCTGCGCCCCTTTCATTTTGGCTGGGAAACTGCTAAGATCCCGCCGTATTCTTGAGATCAGTTACGCCATTGGGGGGTAACCCCGTCATTTTCAGCAAGAAGACTGGGACAAGAGTGAGATTTGAGGCAAGTAGCGGATGATCTGTCTGGGCATAAACGAAGACCTTTTCGATTCGGGCGTCGCGCTGTGCGATGGAAATCGCGTGTTGTTCGCCGCGAACGAGGAACGCTACACCCGGCGAAAAAACGAGGGTGGTTTTCCCCACAGGTCCCTTGATGCCCTGATGAAGGCAACAAAGGTCGGGCCGTCCGAAATCGACTGCATCTGCGTGTCGGGGATTATGACGCCGCCCCTCCCGGTCCGAATTTTTCCCAGAGCGCACCATTGGATTTTTGACGCGTTGCGGTCGCGTGACGACACGCTGTTCAAGCGCCTGCTGGATTTGGCCGTTTATATGAAGCCCGCGTCGCACGCTTCGGACACCTCGCCGCTGCGCCGCATTGCGCGCCCGCTCCTGGCACCGGCCACACGGAGGACGCTCCCCAAATCCCTGCGCGGCATCGAGCTTCGCTTTGTTGATCATCACAAGGCCCACGCCGCGGGCGCGTGGCACTGCTCCGGTTATGACGAGGCGCTGGCCATCACCGCAGACGGCATGGGCGACGGCGTCTCCATGACGGTGTCCCGCTGCAGGTCCGGGATCGGGGTCGAGCGCCTTTGGTCGGCGCCGGCCCGGAGTTCCTTCGGGATGTTTTTTGAGGTGCTGGCCGAGGCTTTCGGGTTTGTCTCTCTCAGAGACGAGGGAAAGATCACAGGCCTCGCAGGCTGCGGCGACGCGTCAAGGGTGCGGGAACCCTCACCCTTTGCCTTCGTTGACGGCCGCCTCGAATACAGGGGGTTGTACGGGCGCCGGGGGGTCGAATGGGCAAAACGGACGCTGATGGCGCATTACCCGCGCGAGGATGTGGCCGCCTGGGCGCAGGCGATTCTTGAAGACACGCTCGCCGCTGTCGCCGTCCGCTGGCTGCGGGAAACCGGCCTTGGAAGACTGGTCGTTGCGGGCGGCGTTTTCGCAAATGTCCGGCTCAATCAGCGTTTGCACGAACTGGACGAGGTGGAGTCGCTGTTCGTCTACCCCAACATGGGGGACGGCGGCCTCAGCCTGGGCGCCGTCTGCGAGACCCAGGCGCTGCCTCCGGAGAAGATCTCCAATGTGTTCCTGGGCGATTCATTTTCAAAAGCCGAAATCGAAGGCGCTCTCGCCGGGGCGTCTTTGAGATTCGAGCACTGTCAGGCGATGGAGGAAAGAGTCGCGGGGCTGCTCGCGGAGGGCCGGATCGTCGCCCGGTTTGCCGGCGCGATGGAGTGGGGGCCGCGGGCGCTGGGCAACCGGTCCATACTCGTCCGGACCAGCGACCGGGCTGTCGTGGACCGCCTGAACGCCCTGCTTCGGCGCAGCGATTTCATGCCTTTCGCGCCCGCCGTAATTGCCGAAGACGGCGGCGAATATGTTCTTGGTGCGGACAAGGCCCGTCACACGGCGGAATTCATGACCGTTTGCTTCGCCTGCACACAGCGGATGAGGGATGAACATCCCGCCGTCGTCCATGTGGACGGCACGGCCAGGGCGCAGTTGGTTGTGAAAGAGAACAATCCCGGCTTCCACGAAATCCTGCGGCTCTTCAAACAGCGAAGCGGCACGGGCGTCGTGCTGAACACCAGTTTTAATATTCACGAGGAGCCCATAGTGCGCACGCCTGATGAGGCGATTGCGGCTTTCCTCAGCGCGCGGCTCGACTGCCTGGCCATAGGCGAATTTCTGGTGAAGAGTCCGTTCCATGACGCTCCACCTGTGCCATAATCAAGCGCTTTTCCGGCAAGTTCCTCCCGCCCTCCAAGCCGGACAAACCGATATCTTGCGCCTCAAGCCCATCCGGACTGCCGAGTGGGTGGACGAACCCCTTCCCGCCGATTTCCCCGGCCAAGACAAGAATATGGTCAAGTAAAACAAGTGTTACGCCAAGTGTTGACAACCTCTATAAAAACCAACGTGGGCTTTGCCCACAATCCAGTGAGAGGTGAAAAGATGCGCCGCTTCGTCTCATGATGTTGTTGAATAGAGCAACCACATGAGAAAGGACCGGCGGCGCACGAACATGTTTGTGGCGAAATTCAGTGACGTTGTCAAGCGGATTCTTACGGGGTTTGACCGAATGGTCTTCAAGGGCTCCATCCTTCCCCTGATGCATCCGGAGGGTGCGATGCGGTTTTTCCGTTCCCAAGGGTGCTGAACAAGGACTTCAAGTCTTGGGCGATGGGTCAGACGGCGGAGGTGGCGGGGGCGGGGGCCGCCGAACGTTACGCGCACAAACGCTGTGGGGAGGGCATCATCCAGCTCGACATGGCCGATGTTGACAGCTCACGCGCACTCTACCCCGCAAGGCATCGCGCGGTACTTGACTGGGATTCCATAAACAAGCTCTGCGAACAGAACAAGGATTTCGACAAGTTCCTTCAGGACGTGAGAATAGATTTCACCGGCGGGAAGATCCACCGCGCGGAATTCGACGAGATCCATATGGATATTGAAAAGTACATCAAGGAGAAGCTTAAGAGCTCATAAGCACCGGCAAGGTAACCGCACCGGTGGCGCATTTCTGCCGGAGACAAGATCCTTCACTTCGCTGCGCCTCGTTCAGGATGACAGAGGAGTTCAGCGCGGCCCGGCCAAATCCTCCGTCAGCACTTGGCACTGGGCCATCTGGCCGATGCCGGGGTCGGTGACTTGCCAGACCACGCGCTTGTCGTCGGTGACCTCGAAGAGGTGCGCGCCCGCTTTGCCGTCCTTGTCCTGCGCGTTCCAGTTGCAGACGAGGGTGTCGCCGTTGGGCAGGCGCTGGATGCCTGCGAAAATCCCGATGTTGATGTCGGGGATGTCGTGCGGCATGAGTTCCCAGACGACTTTGCCGTCTTGGTCGTATTCGGTGACGCAACTATCCTGGCTGATGAGCGTGTGGCCGTGGTCGAGGCGGAGCGCGGCGACGGGGGAGGGGCGCTTGGGGAATTCGTGGAGGACGTTGCCGTCGGCATCGTATTCGCGGACGGCGCCCTCGGCGAGGAAGGGGACGAGGTAGGTGCCTTCGGGCGTCTTGCGGCACATGCGGAACTGGGCGTGGGGCGTCTTTTCCGTGGTGGACAATTGCACCTGATGCACGATCTCGCCCTTGCGGTTGACCTCGATGAGGCGGCATTCGCCGACGATGCCGATGAGGACGTTGCCGTTGGGCAGGGGCTGGCAGTTGGGGATCTCGTTGGGGGCCTCGGT
>CAIXUF010000490.1 GCA_903922535.1 Candidatus Hydrogenedentota bacterium | reverse complement strand
TCAATCCGGCGGTATCGTTGCGTCCACTCCTCGCCGTGGAGGAACGGTTCTCCGGTCGCCTGTCCGCTGTTCCCGCCGTTCGGCACGCCGACGAATTTCATCGTCACGCCGGACGAGAAGTTATAATCCACCTCCCATATCGTCGCTGTGTCGCATGCTCCCTCGGCGGTGCGGAAATTTCCGCGGCCTTCGACGGTGACGGTGCCACCGAACAATTTGTCGGCACCCCACAATGCGATATCAATCGGGTGGATGCCCCAACCGGCGATGAAGCCGAGGGCGAAATCGGAGTTAAACCACCATGTCTTCAGGACGCTGTCGTCAGTGCAGCGGTTTTCCGTGTGCGGACTGAAGCGCGCGGGGCCGAGCCACATGTCATAATCCAGCCCGGCGGGTGGCGGAACCTGTTTGCGCGAACCGCCCGGCGAACTGCCCGGTGCCCACACGTTGATATGTTTGAGCGCGCCGATCCTCCCGTTGCGCACCAATTCCGCGGCGATCCGGAAGTTATGTGATGACCGCTGCTGGGTGCCGAATTGGAACACGCGCCGGGTGCGGTGAACGGCGGCCCGCAGCACCTGTCCTTCCTCCAGCGTCACGCCGAGCGGCTTCTCGAGATAGATATCCTTGCCTGAATTGACCGCAGCGAGCGCGGCCATGACATGCCAATGGTCCGGCGTGGCGATGAGACATGCGTCAATATCCTTGCGCGCGACCAACTCCCGGAGATCGTGATAGGTTTTGCAATCCTGGTTCTGGTAACGCTCGTTGACCGCGTTTTTTCCCAACTCCAACTGGTCGGTTTTCACGTCGCAGACGGCCACGATCTGACAGTCCTGCTGACCGAGAAATCCGCTCATGTCGCCGCGTCCCTGCGGACCGCAGCCGATGACTCCCACCGTGATGCGGTTGCTCGGTGCGGTGGCGCCGTCCTTGCCCAGCGCGGACGCGGGGATGATTGTGGGAAAGCCCACCACGGCGGTGAGCGCGGTGGTGCCGAGGAATTCCCGGCGGTTCCATGAACGTGTGGCGCTGGGTGGGGATGTGTCCGGTGTTGACATGACTTGTTGGTTGTCGGGTTGGAACGCTGCTTGAAGGGTCGGCGGTATGCAAGTCGATTATGCCCCGGAAATCCGCCTTGTCTTTCGCGAGCGGCCAGTGGTAAATTTTGAAACATGCGGAAGCGACCCACTGTTTCCAAGACGCCGAACGGTTGCACCACGCGGACACCTGCGAGCCGCACGAATTTGGCCGGGGTCGGTTGGAGGGTGATGACATCCGGCTTGCCGGGGTCCCACTTGAGTTCGCCGGCCTGGCTCACCGAGAAACCGGCACACAGGAACAGGTAGCTCAACGTGCGTAGTGGATTCTTCACAAGTTGCTCCTCGCGCGGCTCGACCGCTCGTCCCCAAGCGGCGGGGAGTCAGTCGTGGTCTTCTGGTCCAATAACCCCGATGGCTCGGCGCACCGCCAGCGCTTGGCGGCCTGCGGATCGCCCGGATGCAATTGTGCCGCCACGCCGAGAATCCGGCCTATCGTGTTCTCGCCTGGTTGGCCTTCGAGCCCCAACGGATCGGCGGGGTCCATGTCCAGACGCGGCCAGACCAACTGCCCCTCCTTCTGCGCCTGTTCGCCATGGAACGCGCCGAGGTTCAGGCTGTGGCAATCCAGCCACAGGCTCAATATCCGGTAGTCGCTTTCCGTCATCTTGCCGGCTTTCCACATGGCGTGAGCCTCGTTACCGAGAGTACTTGCGCGTGCGCCGTAGAAGCCGGGAATCGTCCTCGAGCCGCCGTGTACAGGACGGGTAATGTTCCCGCGAAATCCGCCGGCGAAATGGAAGGCGACAGGCAGCAGATCCTTGTATTCAACGCTTGCAAGGCAGGCGAAACGGTGGCGCTGAAGGATGGGACGGATGTGCCGGGCAAAGTTGATCGGCTCCAGACCAAGCGGCTCCGCCGCGGGGACCGAGGGCGCACGGCGCATCGCTTTCGGCGTTTGCGCCGGAACCCGCGACGCCGCGTGTGTCGGCTCATGGCATCCCGCGCATGTCAAGTTCTCGCCCTTGTGGACAAAGACGACCGAGCGCATGGAGTGGACTGCGCGGAAGTCCTCGTCCAGTGTTTGCAGGATCAGTTCCTTGTTCGGCGGCGCGAGGAAGTGCGCCGATCCGTCGTCCTCGACGGGCACCAGCCCCAGGCTCATGCGCGGCGTGTTCTCGTCGCCATACCCGATGCGCGGTGTGTCCATCAGCGGATCCTCTTTCAGGAACGCCTGCACCAGGCGCAGCCACTTGATCTTGACGCCTGGGGGCAGCGGGATGTCCGTGTTGTAGACATCCATCACCGCCATCGAGGCCGGCGGCGTCGCGCGTTTCGGCGCATCGGGCCAGGCGTTGCTCCGCTCCGGAACCGTCGGCGGCTTGAGCCTTGCCACAAGCGGGATCGGATCGCACAGCCGCATGGCCTTGTCGTCCCGGGCACGAGGGACCTCGGCGCGGGCCAGGATCAGTTCCTCGTTGCCGAACCGGTCGAGAACGACCAAATCTTCCCACGAGGTGCACAGGAACAGGTCCTCCGAAAGGGGCCAGGGCGTGCCGTACTGATAGTTGCTTCGGTCGGCGCATTCACTTTCGGGGAACGGTTGGTAAGGCGTGACCCGCGCCATCTGTTCCATCCCGTTGCCAGGGTCCGGTTGTGACAGGTCGATGATGCCGATCGCGCCATAGTGCTCGCCATGGTGAGGTGCCACGGTGCACACGTACTTGCGGGAACCGGGAATGGCGCGGATACCCATTTCCGCCATGATCGTTCGTCCGGGTCCCTTGGAGTGAGCGGTGGCGTCCGGACGCGTGGACCACGGATAGGGGTAGTTCCCGTGAGGGCTGCGCGGGTTGCACCCGTCGGGATCGCTGACCCAGAACGTGGACCCCAGGCAGTCCTCACGGTCCGTATAGTCCCACCGGGCGTACACCAGCCGTCCGTCGTTGTCCACCGACGGATTCCATTCGCTGGTCTCATAGAAACTGATGGGATGCAGGCCCGCTCCGTCCGCGCGCATCCGGTGCAGTGTGTACGACGGCACCACCAGCCCGACAAAACAGCGGATGTATCCGCCCCGGCGTTCGCTGACGAAGGCGATGTTGCCGTCGGGGAGCCAGCACGCGTCGAAGTCGTTGAACGGCCCGTCGGTCAACTGGGTCAGATGGGAGCCGTCCACGCCCATGCGGAAGAGTTTCCATGTCGAACGCGGAGTCCAGGTCCAACTGTTCTGGGTCGAGAACGTGTGCGCGAAGAGGAACGTCTGTCCGTCGAACGACAATTCCAGCGAATGCACCGAACCGGACAGTTTCTCGCCTTTGAACGAGCCTGCCTCCACCGCCGCTTGTTCGAGCGGTTCGGTCAGTTTCGGGTCCGACTTCCAGTCTGCGGCGATCCACAGGCCGCCGCCGGGTTTTGTGATGAACCCGAAATTCTGGGTCTGGAAATGCCCGCCGGTATTGTCGCTGTTTCCCTTGCCGGTCAGGCGCGTGCCCGCCCAGGTGCCGCGACTGACAAATGCGAGCCGCTCGAAGTTCAGGAGCGGATCGCCAAGAATCAACCCCCTGCGCAGCGCGCACGCGGCGTAGTATGCGCCCTCGCGGGACGTCCAGTCTGCGGTCTGTGTTTTCTGGTTCTCGGCCTCCAACGCCTCCAGATCCTTCTCCATGCCGGCCGCAATGGTCGCCGGCGTCCGGTTCTTACGCGCTTCCAGCACGGCCCGCGTCCGGCGCAGCACGGTCCCAAGGGCATCCTTGTCCGCATGCAGTATCAAGCTCTGCTCGTCATGGATGCGGCCTTGGGGTCGAGACAGATCGCGGTTCCACTGGAAGATCCTGCCGGGATCGGTCCAGGCCCGCCAGTGGGTGAGCAGTGCCGGGCGGGGCTTGCGATCCGCCTCCTGCAGAGTGCCCAGCTTCAGGCGCGCCGCGGTGTCGACGAGCAGACGACTTACGCGTTCGTTTTCGGCCGTGACGTCCTCGACAGGTTCCGGTGGCAGATCCACAGGCTGAGCGGAGCTTTCATGCCGCAGCAACACAGCCTTGCGGTCCTTGTTGGCCGCATCCGCGACGATGGACGCCGCATCGCCCTCAAAGCGAAAACAGGCGAGGGTGTCGGCGTCGACCACGGCTTCCTTTGTCGGCGTGGCCAGGATATCCGCCGGCCCCTTGCGGATGACGATCTCGTCCAGAAGCGCCTTGGCAGGAAGCGTGCCGTCGCTCAGGCGCCCGATGAACAACGGCTCCTGCCGCAGCGCAAGATTGTCGGGACGGACAACGGCAGAATCTGCCACCAGTTTCCCATCCATGGCCACGCGCACACGGTCCGGCTGAAGCGATACGGCCAGGTAATGCCACCGGCCATCGCCCAGTTCCGCCGTGCTTGCTACGTGATCAGGCTTCATGCCCGGGGCATAGAGGGACACCTTTCCTTGCAACGCGAAGAGTTCCCAGTGCGCGACCGACGCCTTGCTCTCGTTCGCCAGGAAGACGCTGTATCCGTCCGGATCGAGCATGCGCACCCACATGCCCACGGCCAGCGGCCAGTGACTGAACGCCGGATCGTACGACACCCCCACGGCATTGGTGCGCCCGTTCAGGGCCTGACCGAAGCGCCCATCGGCAGCCGTCACCGGTGTGGCATTCGCAAGGACCAGCAGGAAAAGGGCGCGGACCATGCACATCATGGATATTTTCATAGTGCCTCCATCTGCCGTATCACTCACTTGCCACCAACCGGGAGAACCTGTACGTGGGCAGCACTGCCAATCGCGGGGTGGTTGAGTCGCCAGAGCACACGGTGATCGGCGCCGATGGCCAGGGCTGATGCGTCCGCCGGCTTGTCCCCCTTGCGCCCCCAGTTGGCGATGCTAGGAATTTGCTTTTC
>CAIXUF010000489.1 GCA_903922535.1 Candidatus Hydrogenedentota bacterium | reverse complement strand
CGATTGAGGCTGCGCCGAGGCCGCGGCATTGTTGATGTCGGTGATCGTGAACCGCTCGACACCCTCTCTCAGACGATAAATGGCATCACCGCCCCCATTGCCGCTTCCCGCGAAAACGCTCCAGTCCTTCTGTACCACCTGAGAGGCCTGCGACGGTGTGGAGTTCAGGGCAGTGAAAAGGTTGGCGGCGTTGGTTTGCAGAAGAGAAATGTTGGCCGTTTGGCTCATCCGGTCCTCTACGGCCCAGCCGACATAGACGTAGGGGTGCTCGTAGACCTCGCACGGTTCGACCTTGCCGTTGTGCGCAAACGGCTGGTGAACCGCCCCCTTCCCGCCCCAGAGCGTGGACGAAGTCCGGCCTTCATCCCAGAGCTGCAGGGCGGTGCTGGCGGAGGCGCCGCTCGGGCAAACCAGCACGTTCCAGTCCGTCAGGTACTCCGGATACAGGGTGGTCGCGTCGAAAATGGTGGCACCGGGGGCCACGTTGCCGTTGCAGTCCAGCGATTTCATGGGCGGAAACTGCTGCCCCCCCGCTTCATTGGCGTACATTTTGAAGACAAGGCCCATTTGTTTAAGGTTGTTGGCGCAACTGGAGCGCCGCGCCGCCTCCCGCGCACGGGCCAGCGCGGGCAACAGAATGGCCGCAAGTATGCCAATGATGGCAATGACGACCAACAGTTCAATCAATGTGAATCCTCGGTTTTTCATGACACAGTCTCTCCATTCGTAAACGCTTCGGAAGAATACAAGGACGGAATCTCCGCAACATGCGGAAACTCTCCTGGATGGGTCCTGGACTCGGCGCTAGAAGCGAGGAGGACCGCGAAGCGAGAACGGGGACCAGAGGGTCCGTGAACAGGGGGGAATGGGCGCGGAGAGCGTGGGGGACGGAACCCGTGCCGGAGCAACAAGGGCAGCCCCGGCGACAATGACTGCGGTGGTCACGAGCAGCAGGCACAGGGAACAGGATTCTCCGTGCCCGTGATCAGCGTCGTGGGGCAGAATCTGGTGGACTATTGCCACTGCATAGACGCACAGCAGCAAGACGCCCATGAATCGTGACCATTTCATGCGCATGTTTTATTGTATCATTTTGACTTGGATTCTCGGGATAACCTATTCAAAAGCACCGAGTCTTGCACGAGATTTGGTTCGTGTCCCTCGGCGGTGTATACGAAAGTTCGTATTTCATCAACAGAACCCACGATGAGGTAGTATTCATATTCATACACCGTGTTCTTGTCCAATGATTCAATGCGCAGGGGGGCAATGTAACCGGTCGATTCGGTCCCGGTGGTGCCGCCGGGCGGGCCGGAAAACCCACCGACGAAACGTTCCGTCTTGGGATTGTAGACGCCCACACCCCAGCCGGTTGCGTCGACGTGAGCCGCCCATTTCTCATGATGGCCCTCGTTTCCCCAGTAAGTATCCCCCGGCAAAGCCGGGGGCTTTATATTGTGAGCCGCTCAAAGCGGCTTTGCGAGGTCGCTAACGCGGCCTCGGTTGTTTGGAGCCGCCGTGGGGCGG
>CAIXUF010000488.1 GCA_903922535.1 Candidatus Hydrogenedentota bacterium | reverse complement strand
GCCGACGGTCGCGAACTTGCCCCCGGCGTACACCGTTGTGCCCGACACCGCCAAGGCGTAGACGTCATGGTTCGCGTTGGGATTCCAGGCGGTTGCGAAGCCCGTCCCGGCATCGAGCGCGGCGATGTTGTTCCGCGGCTGTCCGCCGATGGAATCGAAGCCACCTCCGGCGCACACCGTCGTGCCCGACACTGCCAAGGTCAAAACGCCCCAGCCGGAGTTGCTGCTCGCGTTGGGGTTCCAGGCGGTTGCGAGGCCCGTTGCTGCATCAAGTGCGGCGATGTTGTTCCGCGGTTGTCCGCCGATGGAAATGAACTCGCCTCCGGCGTACACCGTTGTTCCCGACAGTGCCAGGGCATGGACCCAGAAATTTGCGTTGGGGTCCCAGGCAGTCGCGAGGCCCGTCGTGGCATCGAGCGCGGCGATACTGTTCCGCGTCTGCCCGCCGATGGAAGTGAACTCGCCTCCGGCGTACACCGTCGTTCCCGACAGCGCCAGGGCATGGACATCAGTGAACGGATCGCCGCCCCCCGCGTTGGGGTTCCAGGCGGTTGCGAGGCCCGTGGTGGCCTCGAGCGCGGCGATACTGTTCCGCGGCTGTCCGCCGATGGAAGTGAACTCGCCTCCGGCGTACACCGTCGCTCCCGACAGCGCCAGGGCATGGACCCAGAAACTTGCGTTGGGGTTCCAGGCGGTTGCGAGGCCCGTTGCTGTATCAAGTGCGGCAATGTTGTTCCGCGGCTGTCCGCCGATGGAAGTGAACTCGCCTCCGGCGTACACCGTCGCCCCTGATACCACCAAGGCTTGGATAGTGCCGTTTGCGTTCGGGCTCCAGTCGGTCGCTAGGCCCGTGACGGCATCGAGCGCGGCGATGTTATTCCGCGGCTGTCCGCCGATGGTAGTGAACCCACCCCCTGCGTATACTGTCGTCGCCGACACCGCCAAGACAGCGACGTCGAGGGGGTGGTTTTCGTCACCGCCCCCTGCGTTGGGGTTCCACGTGAGGTCCACATTCCCATCGGACAGGATGTGGGCGATGCCGTTTCGCGCCTCCGTTCCGACCAGGGTGAAGCTGCCGCCGATATACCAGCCGCCCGCGCCGTCCGGGACACTGGCAGACACGGTTCCGTTCACCTTGGGATAGACACTCACACCCACGGCCGCGCCCGTGCCAACGTCAATGGGCACGAAAGATCCCGTGTAGGGTCCCACGTAGGTGAATTCACCACCGATATAGGTCTTGGCAGGCGTCGTGACGATCGCGAGCACCTCCCCGTTCGTCACCCACGTGTCCTCGCGGGGTGTGCTGCTGGGTCCGGCGAAGGCGCCCGTGTTGGGCCACAGGAGGACCAGCAAAAGGGCGGCGGCAAGTCCGGCCGCGATGCGGGCTGACAGTCTAGCACCGCGGTTTATGTCAGGCATCTCAGATTCCTTTCGCTCCTGCTTCGGGTCATTCGCTTGCGCTTCCATTCTGGGCCACCAACTTGATGTAATCGTTGTAAACGGGCGAGTAGTTGCCCGCGCCGTCGAGGTACTGCACACGCACAGTGTGATAACCCAGGCCGGCGGGCAGCGTATAGGCGCGGGGGGACTTCTGCGGTTCCCAGGCTGTCCAGGTGGAACCATTGTTGCTGAAGCGCATGCGCGACACCAGGGATCCTGTTCCGTCCGCCCAAGTCAGTGTCAACGTGACCGCCTGGGTCGTTGTGGTTGCCGCGCCGGTGTTGATCATGATGCTCCCCGTGGGCGGCGTGGTGTCCAGCAGGATGTAGTCGCTGAACACCGCGGAGTGGTTGTTCATTTGATCGAGGTACTGGACCCGCACCGTCTTGTGGCCGTCACCGGAGGGCAGTGTGTAGGCAAGCGTCGCCGCCAGCGCCTGCCAGGCACTCCATGTGGACCCATCATTGCTAAACCGCATCCGGGTCACCCCGGTTCCCGCGCCGCCCGACCAGGTCAAGGTCAGCGTTGTCTTGGTGCTGTTGGTTGCGGAGCGATTGCCGTTGATGATGATACTGCCTGTGATGGGTGTCACGGCCGTGTAGGTTGCCGTCACAGCGGTCGTATCGCCGGCCGTTATGGCGGGCGACTGGCTGGCCGGGGCGGTGTAGCCGCTGACTGTCTTGAAGGCCGCCGTGTGGGTGCCGACAGACAGGCCGGACACGGTCGCGCCACTGTTCTGCCATGCCCCGCCGTCCACATTCCATTGTGCGCCCGCGTTTACCGCAGCCGTCGGCGACAAGTAAACCGTCAGCGAGCCCGGCGTGGCGTCATCCACGAACTCCGCAAACCACGGACGCACCTGCCCACCGATGGCCCAGAAGTTGCCCCCGGCATGCACCGTCGTCCCTGACACCGCCAAGGCGTAGACGCCGGGATTCCAAGAACCACTGCCTCCGTCTGCGTTGGGGTTCCAGGCGGTTGCGAGGCCCGTTCCGGCCTCGAGCGCGGCGATGCAGTTTCGCGACTGTCCGCCGATGTCCGTGAATAGGCCCCCGGCATACACCGTCGTTCCCGACACCGCCAAGGCGGAGACGCAGGGATTGGGATAATCGGTATAACGGCCGTCGTACCCTACGTTGGGGTTCCAGGCGGTGATTGCTTTGCCCGTCCCGGAGTCGAGTGCGGCGATGTTGTTCCGCGTCTGCCCGCCGATGGAAGTGAAAAGCCCCCCGGCGTACACCGTCGTCCCCGACACCGCCAAGGCACCGACACCGCCGTCCGCGTTGGGGTTCCAGTTGGTGCTTGCGAGGCCCGTCCCGGAACTAAGGGCGGCAATGTGGTTTCGCGTCTGCCCGCCGATGGTGGTGAAATTGCCCCCGGCGTACACCGTCG
>CAIXUF010000487.1 GCA_903922535.1 Candidatus Hydrogenedentota bacterium | reverse complement strand
GAGAAGGAGCGTGGGGGGCTATTGTGTTGGCGGGCTGGTGTCGGGAAGGGCGCGATAGTAGCGCTGCGTGAGGTCATCCGCATCCGGATCCACGAAATGGATTGCGCCATCGGTGACGGTGGTGGTGCAAACCGGGGTCCAGTCAACCAGGTTGGTCGAGCAGTCAATGCGCCAGGAGGTGCCGTTCGTTCCGGGGCGCATCACGTGGAAGCAACGGTCAGAGAGCACGCTGGTGGCCGGCCGCTGCGCATCGTTGTCCACAATGACCGCCGCGGCGCGTCCCGGATACCCGACCAGGTAAGGCGGCACGCTGGCGGTGGTGGCCGGCGGCACACACAGCCGCAGCACCACCGTCTCGAGCGGCTCCGGCAGCAAATCGTCAACCGGCACAACCTTGATCTCCGCCACCCAGCGCCCGGCGGGGATCGTGACCATGCCCGGCAGCTCCGAGTAGTCCACCCCGTTCGAAGCCGTGCCGTCAACCCGGTAGTAAACGGTCAGCGCGCCATTGGTCGGCCCTGAGCGGCGCACCACGAACACAGCCATGTTCGTGCCGCACCAGTTGGCGGGCGACACGCAGCAGTTCCATCCATCCCAACGCACGCAGTTGGTGCCCTCGGACGCCACCGGGTCGGGCGCGGTGATGGTCACCACCGTCGGCAGATTCGTCACGGGCGGCTCATTGGTCCGCACCACCCAGATCTGCACCGGGGCGGACACCGACTCCGCGCCACGGTCGTCCTGCGACCTGGCGGTGAGCAGGTACCGGCCCGGCGCCGGGTTGGTCCAGACCATCTCATAGACCATCTCCTGGCCCGGGGTCGGCGGCAGGAGGAAGTAGCGCGTCTGCGCCCCGATCAGGTTGGTGCCGGCGTAGAATTCGATGTGCGGCACATAGCCGTCCGGATCCACTGTAACCGCGCGCAACGGAATGTTCACCGGCGCGGCAAAGGTCTGCCCGTCCAGGGGTTTGGTCAGTCTCACCGTCGGCGGGAGGTTTGTCGGCGGCGGGTTGTCGGCAATGTAAACAACTGCCTCGCCGGGGGCGCCAACCTGGTAGCACTCATAGGGGGGCGGGTAAATGGCAACACACAATGGTGATTCAATCCGCAGCACAACCGTTTCCACCGGCTCCAGCAGAGTGTCGGGCTGCGGGCAAACCGCGACTCGCGTCGAAAGCTGGCCCGCGGGAATGACGACTGAAGCCGGGATCCGCAGGTAATCCACGCCGTTGCTGGCCGTGCCGGAAATGGAGAAATTCACGGTCAGGGGAACGTTGGTCCCGTAGCTGCGGGTGATGGTGAACTCGCCCGGATCCAGGACCGCAGACAGGCCGGGCTCAGAAGCGCGCGGATCGGTCGCCTGGACGGTGACGAACGGCGGCGGGGTCGGGCTTTTCACAACGATCTCCAACCGCGCGGAAACCGTTGCGGCCCCGTGGTTGTCGGTCGCCCTGGCGGTCAGCACGCAACTGCCCGGCGGCACATTGCTCCAGACAAGCTGGAACGGATTGACCGGGGATGCGCTGCTTGGATTGTTGGTTGCGATGCCGAGCCGGTTCGTTCCGGCAAAGAACTCGACCGTCGCCACGTAATCCCCAGCGTCCGGATCCACCGCCTGCGCGGCGATCCGGATATCCACGGGCGCGATAAACGACGCTCCGTTGGTGGGGGCGACGATGTTTTCCCAGGGCGGCCGGTTTGTAGGCGCGGGATCGTTGTCATAGATGGAAACGACGGCGTTGCTGGGACTGCCAATCACATAAGCGATCGGCGGCATGGTAAGCGGATAAACCAGGCGCGCCTCCACGGTTTCCACCCCCTCATACAGAAGGTCATCAATCGGCCTGACGGGGATCTGGAGTTCGCGAACGCCGGCAGGCACTAGAATCCAGGTCGGGATGGCGGCGTAATCCAGGCCACTGAACGCAGTGCCGCCGATTTGAAGGAACACGGAGAGCGCAAGGTTGGTCGAGCCCGCCCGGTTGAGGAGGAACATCCCGGTGTTCGCGCCCGGCTCGGAGGCCTCCGGGTCCGTCGCCCGGATGGTCACAACCGGCAGGGCGGCGTTGGATATGCCGGTGGATTGAGCGAAGCTGCGGTCAGCCGGTCCGGAAAGAAGGTATCCGGTCAACCAGGCACACATAGAGAACCTTGCAAGGCATGTCTTGATCTTCATAAACAAATGTCACGGAATTGCCTGACGTGCTTGCGTCAGGCTATCAGTTCAGTGCACCTTGTCAACGGAAATTGCCGGCTCGGAAGGGGAACGTGCGCATCTTGCCCTCCGGCAAAGCGATACCGGATCTCACGACTGCCTCGACAATCCGCCCGTCCGGGGCCTACAATCGCCACCAATGACCCTTTCGAATCAACCATTCGTCATCGCCGGGCGGTCCTTCCGCTCGCGCCTGATCCTCGGCACCGGCAAGTTTCCCTCGCCGGAAGCAATGCGGGACGCGCTGGATGCGAGCGGCGCGGAAATGGTCACGGTCGCGCTGCGCCGGGCCGATTTGAGCGGGAAAAAGGATCCGTTTGCGAACATCCTCGAGTTCATAGACTCCTCGAAATACCTGCTGCTGCCCAACACGAGCGG
>CAIXUF010000486.1 GCA_903922535.1 Candidatus Hydrogenedentota bacterium | reverse complement strand
GGGTCATTGTGGGCGTGGACAATGGTGATTCTGCAGATGTTAACTCGATGAAAGCCTCGACGCGGGCGGCGTTCAGCGGCAAGTGCCAGGTGATCGTCCAGTCCACGGGCGGCGGCGCCCCCATCGTCGTCACGGCAACGTCATCGGGCCTGACCAATGGCACGGCCACCGTCACGGTGATCCCGTCTGCGCCGGTCATCACCGGCGTCAGTCCCGACACGGGCGGTTCCTCGGCCGACGGGGTCACCACGGCCGGGCACCTGCTGATCAATGGCACGGCGGATGCAAATACCGCGACCGTGGCCGTGACGCGGGCGGATCTTGGCACCGTCATCGGTTCGGCGACACCCGACGGGAATGGCAACTGGAGCGTGGACTATACCGGCACGAACCTGGCCGACGGCAGTTATAACTTTACAGCGGCCGCCATCAATGCCAACGGCACCAGCGCGGTTTCGAACATTTTCACCGCGACGGTGGATGCAACGGCGCCGAATGCCCCGGTCATCACGGGCGTCAGCGGCAGTCCGCTGGGGATCAGCGGGACGGCGGAGGTCAGCAGTACGGTGACGGTGACGCAGGCCGGCGCGGGAGTGGTCGGCACGGTCATCGCCGACGCCAGCGGCAACTGGAGCTTCACCTACACGGCGAGCGCGACATTGCTCGCGGGCAGCTACACCTTCACCGCGATGGCCGCGGATCTGGCCGGGAACAGCAGCGCAGCATCAACCGGTTCCGCGGTGACCGTGGGCACTTCCGCGCCGGTCATTAGGGGAATCAGTCCTGACACGGGCGCTTCATCCACCGACGGGCTCACCAGCGCCACCCAAGTGGTGCTCAACGGCCTGGCGATTCCGGGCAGTACGGTGACCGTGACGCGGACGGACCTGGGAACGGTTGGTTCCGCCGTCGCCAACGGGAGTGGCGCCTGGAGTTTTGATTATACGGGCACAACCCTGGCCAGCGGCAGCTACACCTTTACCGCAACGGCAACCGCAGGCGGGCAGACCAGTCCGGCTTCGGGCAACTATGCGATGACGGTGGACACGACGGCGCCCGGCGCCCCGGTCATCACCAGTGTCGTGAGCAATCGATTGACGGTGACCGGAACGGCGGACGCCAACAGCACGGTGGCTGTGACCCAGGCGGGCACCGGAGTAATCGCCACGGTTACCGCCGACGGCAGCGGCAACTGGAGCTACAGCAGCAATATTGTTTTGCCGCCGGGCACCTACACTTTCACGGCCACGGCAACGGACGCCGTTGGCAATACGAGTGCGGGTTCGGCTGGTTCCACGATTGCGCCTCCGCCCGCGCCGGTGATCACGGGCATCACACCTGATACGGGAGTTTCGTCCACCGATGGAATCACCAACAACCTCTCCTCCTTCACGGTCAAGGGCACGGCGGTGCCGGGCAGCACGGTTTCGTTGACTGAGGAGCAACGCGTGGGCAAGGCGGGGATCGAAAATCTCGGGGTGATCGCCACGGTGACCGCAGCCGCTGATGGCACCTGGAGTGTGGTTCGCAGCACCGGACTGACGACGGGAACTCTGGCCAACTACATTTTTGAGGCGACGACGAGCAATGCCGGTGGCGTCAGCCCGCCCGCGGCGGGCTTTCTGGTGACGCCGGACGTCACGGCACCGACGGCCAGTGGAAGCATCCGGCAGAATCCGAGCACGACCACCGCTGTCATTGGGACCAATGTCACCTATCAGGTCACGTTCAGCGAGGATGTGGGCAATGTGACCACCAGCGCCTTCAGCCTGACGGTCACGGGGACGGGCAGCGGTACGATTGCCAGTGTGACGTCCGTGAGCAACTCGGTCTATAATGTGACGGTCAACAATG
>CAIXUF010000485.1 GCA_903922535.1 Candidatus Hydrogenedentota bacterium | reverse complement strand
CCGGCAGTGCCGCGTGCGAGGGGAAGCTGCGCTTTGAACAGGTCGGTCCCTACGAGCAGGCCAAGCATCCTGTGCCCAGTCTGGCAACGCCCCGCGAATTCTCATGGACCTTAGAGCCGGGGAAACCGGTGGAGTGCTTTGTCGCGATTCCTTGGGAACCGGTGGAAGGCGCCAACTACACACACGAGGACGCGAAGCTCTGGCTGGACCGCACCGTCGAGTACTGGCGGGGAATTATGGTAGGCGCGGCGGCCATTCGCGTTCCCGACGAAAAGGCCACGCAGGCCCTGCTGGCCGCACATGTATGCCAGTTGATCGCGAGCGACCACGGTGAAATTCACGGCGGCGAGGGGTTCTATGACGAGTTCTACGTCCGTGACGGCGCCTATCAGGCCATGGAACTGGAGGAGGCCGGTTTGCACGACGCGGCGCGCAATGCGATAAAGCCGTTCACCGAGCACCAGCGCGACGACGGACGCTTTGAAACGCAGAAAGGCCAGTTTGACGCGAACGGGCAGGCACAGTGGGCGCTCTGGCAATATTGGAAGATTACCGGCGATCGGTCCTGGCTGGAGCGGGTCTATCCGCAAATGCGCAAGGCTGTCGATTGGACCATGCAGGCGCGGCGACACGCACCGGCCGATTCGCCCTTTGCGGGCCTGCTTCCAGAAGCGCCTGCGGATGGGGAGTCGTTATGGGATGGCAAACACCACATCCTGGGCTACGATTTCTGGAATCTGCGGGGATTGCTCTGCACGGCGGATGCGGCGGCGTCACTGGGTAAAGCGGACGAGGCGGACTTGGTGCTGAAAGAAGCCGCGGCATACCGTGAAGCCATCGACAAGGCCTGGCAGCACACGGGCCTTTCCCATTTCCCGCCAAGCTGGGAAAAGGAGGGCACGCACTGGGGTGACACGGAGACGCTCTGGCCGACGCCCATCTTTCCTGTCGACGATGCCCGGGTCACCGCATCCATGAAAGAGGTCCGCGAGAAGCACCTCGGCGGATTCGCGGAGGGCACGATTCGCTGGACGGACGGCAAGATGGAACCTGCCATTCACCCCTACATGTCCGTGTACACCACGATGGCATCCCTTGTGCGCGGTGAGGACGAAAGAGTCGTGGATGAGTTCTACTGGTACCTGCTGCATTCCACGGCCACGCACGCTTTCCCGGAGGGGATATTCTTCAAACGCCACTTCGCCTGGAGCAACACGATTCCCCACGGAACGGGCGCATCCAATTATGCATTACTGTTGCGGCACATGCTCGTCCACGAGCAGGGCCAGGAACTGCACCTGCTCGCGGCGATCCCGGACTGGTGGCTTGATGAAGGCAGGGAGATTTCGGTCGAGCGTGCACCAACGCACTTCGGGCCGATGAGCCTCCATGTGAAAGGTACCGCCCAGGGCGTGCAGGTGGCGCTGGACCCGCCGCAACGGGAGAAACCAAAGCGGATCGTCCTGCACCTGCCGAAGTCGCGCCCATTGGAGAAGACCTGTGATGGCGTGGAAGTGATTGTGCGGGATGATCAGACAAAACGGATCGATTTTCCAAGTGTCATCGCCCGATACCATGCAGTGCAGTAGTGTATACGGCCCAAGAATGATTTCCAGCAATGCCCAATACGAAAGAAGAATTGGCAACCACGGATCGACACGGAATAGGGCAGCAGACGAATCAACATGAATGAACAAGACGCGAAGAATGATTGGGACCACGTGGTTCGGTGTCCTTCATTCTCCATGCGCCGCTGAACCCAGAAACAATCGTTAGAGTTGGCGATGCCCATGTTGCTTTTCCGTGTATTCCGTGGTTAACGGATCTTCCTTTCCGGCTCATCATGCTTCGGCAAAGAGGTTGCTTTATGAAGAAGAATGTGGTTCAGACTGCGGCATTGCTGACCTGTTCAGGCGCGTGCGCCCTGATTTATCAAATGTGCTGGCTGCGCGAACTGCGCCTGGTGTTCGGCGCGTCAACGCTGGCGTCGTCCGCAGTGCTGGCCATCTTCATGGGCGGTCTTGGGCTCGGCGGAATCATTTTGGGCCGACGGGCCGACCGTCATCCCCAGCCGCTGGCGTTCTACGCCCGGCTCGAATTCTGCATTGCCTTCTCGGCCGCGCTGAGCCCCTTTCTGATCATGGCGGTGCGGTGGCTGTACATTTCGACGGGCGGTTCCATGGTGTTGGGCCTGTCCGCCGCCACCGGCCTTCGCCTGTTCCTCTCCGCGCTTGTGTTGGGCGTCCCCACCTTTCTCATGGGCGGAACCCTTCCGGCGGCGTCAAGGTTTGCGGAAGAGGACAGCGATTTCAACCGGAAGCACGTGGCTTGGCTCTACGGCATGAACACCCTGGGCGCCGTGCTGGGCGCGGTG
>CAIXUF010000484.1 GCA_903922535.1 Candidatus Hydrogenedentota bacterium | reverse complement strand
GGCGGCGCGGATGTCATCCTGATCCCGGAAATCCCGTATGACCTGGCCCGGGTGGCGAAGGCCATCCGCGAACGCAGCCGGAAGGGGAAACACTTCAGCATTGTGGTCGTGGCCGAGGGGGCGCTGTCGCGCGAAGATGCCCGGTACGTGGGCAAACTGGTTTCGCAAAAGGAGAACGCGCGCGGGAAGACTGCAAGAAAACGGATCTCCGAGGAGCTGCAGCATTTTCACGATGGTCATGTGGGGCATACCATTCGCCTGACCAGGAAACTGGAGGAATTGACCCGCCAGGAATCCCGCCTGACGATTCTGGGGCATCTGCAGCGAGGAGGCACCCCGTCCGCCGCCGACCGCGTGCTGGCCACGCGCCTGGGGACCAAGTGCGCGGAATGTCTGGTCAAGGGGAAATACGGTGTCATGCTTGCCGTGCACGGCGATGCCATCGTGCCCGTGCCACTGGAAGAAGTGGTGAAACAGAAGAAGCTCGTTCCGGTCAACCATGCGCTGATTCGTACGGCCCGCCTGGTCGGCACTCATTTCGGCGATTGAGGCGGCCCGCGGACCTGTCGCTCGCACATGGCCGGGCGAAGGGGCAAACCCAATGAAAGCACAGCCGAGCAAACTCTCCGGCACGCCTATGGCGCGCGCGGGGCATGTGGCGCGGGCAACGGCGGCCGCCGGCGCGGCGGAACGTGTCGCCCTGCAGGCCACTGCTGGGGCAAGACAAGCCAAGACCGAATACAAGGCCGCTCGCAAGGCTTGGAAACTTGCCAGGAGGACGGCCCGGATGGCAACCCGGCACGCGCGGCGCGCCCAACGGGAATTGCAGGCGTTGCGTGACGAACTGGTTTTGCAACGCGCGAAGACCACCCGCGCCCGGAGTCGGCCGCCGCCGTCCCGTTAACGCGCAAGGTACGCAAGCCGCAACCGGCGCGCCGGCAGCCGGACCGGTTAACAGGAATCTAGCCGCACGGTAATCTGCCAGCCAGGCGCATGCGTTACCCTCGTCTGCAGTCCGGGAGGGAAGCATGACGCCGATCTGTCTGTTCGGAGGTTGCCGGCGCGAGGCGGCCACGTGTCGCTGCAGCCGTTGCGGTCGTACCATGCACGAGTGGCAGCGGGACGAGGCCCAAGAGGTATGGTCCGAACTGCTGGGGCTCACCCGTGAAGGCAAGATGCGCTACGCGAAATACTCCCGGCGCACGGACCGCTGCACGTCCTGCGGCATGGAGCGCAAGAAGACCCACACGGAGAATGTCGACCACTAGGAACCTGTCGGGCGTAGCGCCAGGATTGGTCCGAAACCTTGAGCCGACAGGTTCCTAGTCTGGAAACCCGCCACAACTTGCTCACGTGAGGCCTCGTGCCGATAGGTTCTGCAGGCGTTCGGTGGAGATGTCGAGCGTTTGGGCCAGGAGGTCGGCCTGGAGCGGCCAGACCGGCCGGTCGCGCCGCAAGCCGTTGAGGCAGGCCCTCACAAAGAGGTCGTCCCACTGTTCGATCGGTGCGGATTCCGCGAGGATGCCGATGCGGTGCAACCGGTGGTGACGGGCGATGATGAATGCATTCGCGAGCACCAGCGCAAACAGCAGCTTGAACACGCTGCATTGGCTGATGCCCGGGATCATGCGCCGTTCGACACGCTTCGAGAGATCCAGAAGCGCGATGGGCGTGTCCGGCTCCTCGCGTTCGGCCAGGACCGCCGCTGTTTCCGTGAAGACCCGTTGGCGCACCTCTGCGGACGGCAGGGGACATTTCAGTTTGCCCTCGATCATCTTCCGGTAGCGCGCAGGTGCGGAGGTTGCGGCGCGCCACGTGCCTGCGGTCTGCTCGCGCTGCACCAACGCCTCGCTGCCCACGCGCGCCAATCGCACCAGTCCGCGCTGCGCCGCCAACGCGGCGAGGGTGTCGATATCAACACACCCCACGGCCATCAGGTCGAGGTTTGGGCGAAGCTGCCCCATCACATATTCGATGGCGGAACACACGGGCCGCCGCTCCAGGCGGTTCACTTCATCGAGCGCCTGACAGAACAGGTCCAGGACAGCGTCCAGGCGGGCATCTGGCCGCGGCGGGACCGCCGCGGTGGGACGGGTATCGACAACAATGGTTGCTTCATACATGGCTGGCGCACCTGCGTAAAGTTCGTGAACGCCGCCATCTATAGTCCGGTGGCGTGAACACCGCGTTAGCCGCACGTCTGTTTTTCGCGTGGCTGCCAGTGTGCCGAACCAGGCCCGCGCCGGCCGGCGAATGAAACGCATCAGCAGATAATCCCCCGGTCATGGCAATCCGCGCAAAGCGTTCAGAACAGAGAACTCGTTTGACGCTAACCAAAGCGCAACACCGAGCAGGTACTTTCACCCCAGCGAACAAGACCGGCTCAGGCCGCAACACGGCTGGTGCGGTGCGAGTTGGCGGATGCCGGCGGGTTGTCGGTGTCGGGAATGGGCAGTTTCAATTTAAAGAGGCGGCGCGGGAACGGGACGCCGCCAGTCCGGTAGGGTGCCGGGCGGAACGCGATCGACAAATGGATCGTCGTGTATCCCGGGGTTCCACGAAGCGGGTACAAGGAGAAGTGCATGAATCTCTCAAGCAAATTGCGTCTGCTGACGCTGCTGTGCGTGGCCGGCGCCGCGCTCACGGCGCAGGCGGCGAAGATTACGGGTTGGACAAAACTGGCAACAACGGGAATGAACACGGATTACATCCCCGCCAGCGGTTTCACCATTCCCGTCTACGACAACCAGATCGTGATCCAGAAGAACGCCCGGTTACTGGGTGTGAACGTCTGGTCCAACCAGTACACGTATATCCTCATGGGCGCCACCATGGTCGGCAACCCCACGAACACCGCCGAAACGGGCACGCTGTATATTCAGCCGGG
>CAIXUF010000483.1 GCA_903922535.1 Candidatus Hydrogenedentota bacterium | reverse complement strand
TTCTGCAGGATCACCTTGCCTGCGCTGTCTTTGAAATAGGCGACGGTGTCACCCGGGTCGGAAGGGCAGATGCCGATGGCGACATCGGTCAGGTATTCCGGGTAGATGGAAGACACCTGCGGTCCGGCGGCGATGGCGTCTCTCGGGACGGCCCGCGGAATTCCGTTGTCGTCATAGAAGGCGCACACCTGCAGGCACGGGTACTTGCCGCCCGATTCGTTCCCGTACATCTTGAAGGTCACGCCCCATTGTTTCAGATTGTTGGCGCAGCTTGATCGCCGCGCCGACTCGCGCGCCCGGGCCAGGGCCGGCAGCAGAATCGCCGCCAGAATCCCGATGATGGCGATGACCACCAACAGCTCAATCAGTGTGAATCCGTGTAGAGTCTTTTTCATCTCCGTTCTCCTCTTTTGTCCATGAATCCCAGTGATGTGAACAGGCCCACTCTTCTCATGCCCTCTACCTGGGCCACTGTCTCCGCCAGTTCAGAAATGGACCAATGGAGGCATGGAACCACCATACCCCAAACACCATTATGACCTTCTTGGCATGTGCTGTCAATGCCCGTGAAGACAAAACAGCTTGTCCTGTATTTGCTATGCATGTAAAAATAGTGTCGCGGCCTTTCTCCGCTTCCGGCGGCCGGATGCGTCAACGGCCATACATTTCCCTCCGGCACGCCGCCACTCCGATCAGTCCTTGCAGCGTGTCTGCCGGTGTTCTTGTCGGGCGCGGAGACTGCTTTGCCCGCGTGCGCTCCATTCTTGCAAGATCGGCTGGCACAGGCCCCTGATTATTGGTTCAACCGGTTCGGTCCGCCACTCCGCCCTATGAATTGAGTTGAAAGGTACGGAACTGTTCGGCAGAGAGTCGCATAAGAATCGAAAACCTGGATTGGTTGACCCACTTCTGCACACCGGGATGTCTTTTCCCTCCGTGAAGGAAGACTGGCGCGCAAACCGTTTTCCTGAAAGACTTGTTGGTAATATTCGTCTCAACTGGGTGTATAATACCGGACAGGTAAATTGGATCACTGTGCCAGGTTGGTGCGGGCCATGTGAAAACAGAAGAAAAACGGAGGTCGTTGCCATGCGACGCATAGTGCTGTTGTCGGTATTGTGTCTGTTGCCGGTGGTTCTTCTTGGTTGTCCGAAGAAGCCCGTCATTCCCGATCCCATTGTGCCTGGGACCACCATAGATCCGGTCGGTCCCAGCAAGAATCCGGTGTTTTACAGCGCCAGCGTGAATGCCTACCGGAATGCGATTGATGCGCTGGCGCCTTCGGCGGCGGGAACGGCGGCGACAACGGAGACGGACACCACGACCCGCGAAGTGGTTGAACCGGATGTCATCCGTCGCGACGGCAAATTTCTTTATGTGCTTAACCAGTACCGCGGTCTGACCGTGGTGGATCTGGATCAGCAGGCGGTGGTGGGCCGGGTGGCCACGGTCGGTTATCCCCGCGACCTGTATCTCGAAAACGGCCGCGCCTACGTGCTGGTCGGCTACGCCGCCAGCATTACCCAGGATCAGGGCCTGCTCCGGTACACGGTGGGCGCGCGCATTTATGTCGTCGATGTGAGCCAGCCCACGGCTCCGGCGATGCAGGGCACGGTGGATCTGCCCGGCGACTTTGTGGACAGTCGGCTCGTGGGCGACGCGCTTTATGCGGTATGCGCAAATTTCAGCTACACGTGGATTGAAAACTCCACGGGTGGGACGGTGAGTTCCGGCAGTTCGGACGGCTCGACCGGGTCTGGCACCGTTCCGGTGAAGGACCAGACCTCCTCCTCCTGGGTTACCAGCATCAACCTGGCGGACCCCACGAACCTCAAGCCGGTGGGCAAGGTGGAGTTCGACGGTTACGGCAGCATCATCCAGGCCAGCAACTCGGCGCTGTTCGTGGCCGCTCCGGACTGGAACACCAGCACGACCGCCATCACCTACATTGACATCAGTGATCCCGCAGGCAAGATCACCGTGCGCGGCGTTATCACCGTGCCCGGCACGGTGGCCGACAAGTACAAGATGGACGCATGGAACGGCGTGCTGCGCGTGGTTTCCAATGACTGGTGGCCGTCGCGCGCAACGCACATCACCACGGTCGGTCTGGCCAATCCGGACGCGCTGGCGGTGCTCGGCCAGACCAAGCTGGAGGACGCCAACGGCGACTCGCTCTTTGCCACGCGCTTCGACGGCCCCCGCGC
>CAIXUF010000482.1 GCA_903922535.1 Candidatus Hydrogenedentota bacterium | reverse complement strand
TGCGCCGCAGTCAACACACACACCATCGCAAAAACAAGCTGAACAGAACCTCTCATGACCGTTTGCTCCCGAAGAACGGTTCGGACTTTGTGTCGCATGCAGCGCCCCTGCTATCGGATCAGTTCGCTGCAAATTTGAGTATGCGGGCTGCGTGGCCCATGCTTTTGGGATTGTTTTCAGCAGACATGGTCAGGCGAAGCTGATGCTTCCCTTGGGACAGGTTTTCCGCCAACACGCGGCATATCGGGCGGTGGAACTGCTCGCAGTATCCATCAAACAGGTCGAACTTCTGCGGAGTGCTGCCGTCAATCACGACCTCCAGGATCCCCGCGTCCATGCCCGCGATGGCTGAAATGCCGATCAGCGTGCCCTCGAACTCCAGATCCAGTATGGCCCCGGGTGTCTCCGTGGCCAGCACATCCACGGCTCCGCCATAATTGCATTTCTTTTCCGTATCCCACTGCGAAACCCGGTTCCAGTCTTTGACCACCTTCGCCTGCTCCAGGGAAATGAAACGCCCCCGCTCGTAGTTGCCGGGATCGAGGGGCGGCGGCATCTCATGGGCGCGCGGCTCAGCGTCAGCCGGCGCCTTCTTGTCCCAAACCGCGTCCAGCATCGTCTCAATGCATTCCGCATACACCGCATGGCCCCGCTCAAGCGGATGACACGTGTCCCGGGAGAACTGCGGCCAGTCAAACTGGCCCGCGTCGATCCGCCGGGTCACCTCCTTTGCGAGATGGATCACGGGTATCCCATACTGGGCGGCCACTTTCTCGTGGTCTTGAATGACCACGGGAGTCTCGCCCTTTCTGTAGGTCTCCACTTTCCCCTTGTCCGCGAAGTACAACATAAGGATGTCGATGTTTGGGTTGAGTCCCCGTGCATGACGCACGATGCCTTCCATGGCGCGAAGGCGCCGGCTGTCGGCGGTCGGTTCACCATCATCGTTGACGGCGAATTCGAGAAAGAGCAGGTCAACCGGCCCGTTCTTGAAGGCGTCCTCCTGCAGTCGAAACGCGCCAAACGTGGAGTTGGTGCCGCCCACACCGGCGTTGATGAAGTCGAACGCCGTTTCGGGAAAGCGCTTCTTCAGGATATCACAGGTGAGATCGCGCCAACCCGGACTGGCGGTTATGGACCCCCCGATATAGGCCACGCGCCCCCGTTTCGCCCGATCAAACACAAGGCGGCAGTTGTCCAGGCCCGCCCGAAGGCAGTACAGCGGTTCCGTCGCGACCACCGGCACCTGTGCCTTTCCGTCGGAGTTGTTCTCTGGCGCGGCATGCGCGGGCACAACGGCCAGCATCACGAGGGCAGCGGCAAAGGCGACGTGTGTGACGGGAAGAATTTCCTTGAACATCATAATCTCGTGACTCCCTAAGTTGCAGAGTCACCATGGTATGCAATCGAGGCGCGCAACGCAATGAATGGGGGATAAGCGCATGGAGACGGGCCGACTGAGGGGGGATGTTTTGGCATGCCTCCTGGATGCTTTGGGTCCTTCTTCTCCTTTGCCCTGGAAATAGGCGCGCCGGGAGCCCGCCGCGTGGACGGCGGATGCAAGCTTGCATTTTGGGAGGACAGAGCCCCATGATGAAACTGCAACGCTGCATTATCGCTGAACCGGACGCACGGAGCATAAGGAGGATACACATGTTATTCCCCCGGCATACGGTCGTGGCATGGGCGGTTTGTTTTGCCGCTATTTGCCTGTTGGCACTCACGATCACAACGACGACAGCGGAGGCCGAACCGGTCCTGGTCCGGGATCGGATCTGGGTCTGGGGCAATCCGGAAATGGCCGAACCGGGAACGCACACGTTCGAGACCTATGCCCAGGCAGGTCCGGCGGAACGGGCACGGTTGCTCGGCGCGCCGAATGTCATTCTGGCCGGACTCGGGCTGCCCCAGGACGACGCCAAGGCCGAGGCGGTCACCCGGGAAGCGGGGCAGGCACCGCACCTCATCTGGGAGATTGCCCGGGACGGCGAGGGGGAAGACCGGCCTTTCGTGTATGACCAGACGCTGGCCCGGCTGCGAAAACTCTGCGACCGGTATCCGCGCATAGAGGGTGCCCTGCTCGACGACATGAGTTCGGTCGGGATCGATCACGGCTTGAAACCGGAGCAGATTCAGGGTGTCCGGGCGGCGTTGTCCAGTGGGCAAAACCCGCTCAAGCTGTGGGGCGTGCTGTACACCATGAACATGGACCGGCCCGGCATCACGGACTATATCCACGCGCTGGACGGCATCATTCTGGCCGAGTGGCACGCGAAGAAGCTGCCGGACCTTGAAAAGCAGGTGCTGCGTTGCAGGAAGGAGTACCCGGACAAACCAATCCTGTTGTGTCTGTACCTCTACGATTATGGCGAGAACCGGCGACTGCCGCTGGACCTGCTCGAAGGACAGTGCCGGACCGCGTTGAAACTCCTCCATTCCGGCGACATCGCCGGGATGGTGCCATTGTCGATTACAAACGATGCTGAGACGGTCTCATGGTTCGCCAGGTGGGTCAACGAAGTGGGCGGCCAAACCGTGGAACATCCTCCATCCGGGGTGCCTGAAACAGCATTGCACATCGGCGACGGCGCCGCGTGGCATTTTCCCGCCGGAGCGTGGACGGAGGACGGCGAAGGCGTCATTCGCCCGCCGGACCGGCGAAACCTGCACAGTCGGGCGTTTTCCACGGCGCAGGCGTTTGACGACTTCTCCGCCGATTTCGAATTCAACGCCAACTATCGCGAAACCGGCACGGGCAGTGCCGGGCTCGTGTTTCGCGCCGCGGACCCGAACCACTTCTACTTCCTGCATTTTCCCTGGGGCGGCCAACAACTGCGCGCCAAGCACTTCTGGGCCGTGCTGTCAAAGGTGGAGGGCGACGGCTATCTCCGCAACGTCGCCGCCGAATGGGTGCCGGGCGTCCCAAGCGAGACGGACCGCTGGTACAAGGTGCGCATTGAGGCGGCGGGGCCCGACCTTCAGGTGTGGGTGGACGGCCACCGGGCCCTGCGCGTCACGGACGCATCCTACAAGACCGGCTGCATGGGTCTGGCGGGCTACGGGTGGTACTCTTTTCGGAATCTGCGCATCGCAGGATCGAGTGTTGCAGCGCCCGCATGGGACATGCAGGCCACCATTCCGTCGCATTCCTTCTCCGTCGGCCTGACCGGCGAGCAGATGCCGAGCGCCTGCGTCGCGCCCAACGGGGATGTGCTGCTCGCCGCGGCAAGCCAACTGGTCCGGTCCGGGGACAAGGGGCGCACCTGGACCGCACCGGAAACCCTGCCGGAGAAACTCGGCACCGTGACCGACTATGGCAACACCCTGTTCAGGACCGCCGACGGCCGTTTGATTGTCATGCTGTACCGTCCTCAGGACAAGACCGGCAAGTCCGCGCCCGAGATTTCGATTGCCGAGTCCACTGACAACGGCATCACGTGGTCCGATCCCGTTCCTTCGGAAGTCGCCGCCGAATGGCCGGCGCAACCCAAGAACTGCGTGCCCTACGGACCGCTGATCGAGAACAAGGACGGCGGCCTGATGCGGTTTCTCCTCGGTGGGGTCAAGGAGGAGAACGACACCTTCACGGACGTGCGCACCTGGAGTTCCATTCACTGCAAGGCCTTTGTCATTCGCAGCACCGACGGCGGCAGGACTTGGTCCGCACCGCTCGAAATCGACCGGCCGTCCTGGGTAGGCGCAGAACGCGGCACCATACCCGGTTCGCTGGATTTGACGGAGCCCACGGGGGTCGTCATCGGCGGCACGGTGACCGCGTTGGTCAGGCCCGTCTACAGTCCGATGATGTGGCAGTGCTGGTCGCACGACGGCGGGGCCACGTGGGACGCGGCGGTGCGCGCGACCTTCCCCGGCTACGCCCAATCCATGACGCGCACAAGCTCCGGCACAATCCTCTGCGCGCACCGGTTCCCGCTCTATTCGGTGAATCTGAGCCGCGACAACGGCCTGAATTGGGATGCGGGCACAGTGATCGACTATCCCGCATGGGCGATGGGGTGCCTGCTCGAAGTCGAGCCCGACATCGTTCTTGCGGCATACATGAATGCGGAACGTAATCAGCCTTTGCTGCTCCAACGCATCCGCGTGACATCAGAAGGCCTTCGGCCTGCGCCCTGAGACACTTGCAGTTCTGTTTGCCCCGTCTGAACCGTGGTTGCGGAAAGTTCATGCTTGTTGGGGTATGTCAACGCGTGAGAGACGGATGCCGATCCGTCGTCTTCGGTGCAGTGCCCGCGGGGTGG
>CAIXUF010000481.1 GCA_903922535.1 Candidatus Hydrogenedentota bacterium | reverse complement strand
TGACCGGCCCGACGTCATCAGCCTGGCCAGCGTGCAGCATCACGGAGAGTACGCGCTCGGCTTCGCGCGGCATTTCGGCAGCATGGATCTCTCGAATGTTACGGCGACCGCGCCTGACGCCACGTACTTCAACACGATTGGCGGACATTTGGTGCATTATCCGATGACTTGGGGCCGGCCGCTGGCGGCCGTTGCGACCCTTCTTCTTGCATGCATGCTGGTGCTGGGGCTGCTTCGCAAACACCTGAACATAGGCGGGCTGCTGATGGGTGCGGTTGCGTTTGTCCTGTGCGCGGTGTGCGTTGCCGTGGTCACGGGCGGGCTGGCCGCGATTGTGTTCAGGGTGCATGGCCGTTACCTGCTTTACAACAACGGCCTCTACGCTGTGGGAATCGCCGTGGCCGCGGTGGGCGTGATTGCGGCAGTGTATACCCTGTTCCGCCGCGCCGCCACGGTGCAAAACCTTGCCGCGTCGTCGTGCTTTGCCTGGGTTGCGCTGCTCTGGGCGCTGGAGAAGTACATTCCCGGCGGGGCCTATCTCGCGCTGTGGCCGCTGCTGTTCGGCATGGCCGGTATTGCGGCACTGTTCGCGGCCCGGGCGGACGGGGAACTGCCGCGCGGCCTGACACTTGTTGCGGGGTTGTTTGCGGTGCCCGGCATATTCATCCTGGTGCCGTCGCTTGTCGCGGGCCTCACCATGGTGACGATTCTGATGTCCCCGGTAATGGGTTTGGCCATGCTGCTGCTGGCGGGCTTCCTGATGCCGGTCCTGGCGCTGCTTGAATGGCCGAACAAATACTGGCTGCCGTTGGGTTCCGGTGTCCTTGGACTGGGGCTGGTGGGGCTGGGCCTTGTCACCAACGGACCCAATGCGGCCAAGCCGCATTTTGACTGCCTGTCCTACGGGCTGGACCAGGACGCGGGCAGGGCCTACTGGCTCAGCAACGACCAGGCACCGGACGAGTGGCTTTCGCAGTTCATTCCGGCGGGCACGCCGCGCGACACGATTGCCGAGTTCATTCCCGGCCACTACGACACCCACCTGAAACCCGGCAAACACCGCCGGTCCGAGATCTTCGGAAGCTGGATTGTCCCCGCCTACAGCGACAAGTACATGAAGGCCCCGGCTCCCGTCGCGCCGGTGGGCGGTCCGCAGGTGACTGTTTTGCGCAATGAGGTGGCCGACGGCAAACGGAATCTGACCCTGCACATCGGTTCCGCCGAGGCGGTGACGCAGATGCGCCTGTCCATGGCGTCGCCCACGGAGGTGCTGGGATCAACGATACTGGGACGGGACGGGGGGGCGGCGAAAGAGGGATGGGAGCGGGAAGTGCAGTTGTTCCCCCGCGAGGGCGTGGACGTGGCCTTTGTCCTGAACGCGAACGACCCTTTCCGGCTGAAGATGCTGGAAAAGATCTATGGGCTGCCGGACGGACTGAACATTCCGCCGCGCCCGCCGCACCTGATAACCGAACCAAACACGACGCTCGACTGGGGGCGTCCGCTGCGCAGTGAGCACACGTTCATCACAAAGACCTTTGATTTGAGCCCCGCCGCGGGAATGTGAATGGAGTGTGCCGCGCCTTCGGCGCTCCGAACAGCG
>CAIXUF010000480.1 GCA_903922535.1 Candidatus Hydrogenedentota bacterium | reverse complement strand
TGCTCGATACTGTTGTTAAACACAGAGATATCATCGAGCGCGCTCACCTCGATCTGGGCATCCCTCTCGAAGATTGCATTTCGTCAACGGTCCGGCTGGCCATGAAACAGCTTGAGGCCAACCCGGCTCAACTCGAACTGTTCTGGAAAGAGAGAAAGGGAGGGAAGGAATGAACATCCGAGTTTGTGGACTCGATGATTTCACGCGAGCCGTCCTGTCGGAACGATTGGCCCTTCCAACTGACCAGAAATCCTCCACTCCGTCATTTCCTTCCGGAGCGCCGATATCTCCGCCGTCAGCTTCCTCAACTCCTGTTCGATCTCAACGTCCATCCAGAAACCATAATCCAGCGGTCAATAGGAGGCAAGCCTAACCCATGCCTCGAACAACCTCCAAGCCAAAACCCGCTGTCATTAAAGACCGATCCGAAAAACTTCTCTACACCTACGCCGAGGTTCGCTCGGTCTGCGGGTGCTCCAGAAACACTCTCTTCAACTGGTTCAATAAAGGTTATCTCACGCGCGGCCCAGGTCGCACCGTAACTGCCGAATCCCTTTTTAACGCCGTATCCGGAAAGGTGACCCCATGACCCCCGGAAACGCCGTCAACTGGTACCCGATTGAACAGATCGCGGAAGCCACAGGAGCGAGCATTCGCACGCTGCGGCGCCGCTTGTCCGATATCCCAACGAACAACATGCGCCTCGATGTCAGCGCCGGCGGACGCCCCCGTACCCTGTTTCACTACGAATCTCTTCCAGAGCTCTCCGTCGAACATCGCCGCCGTCTTGGCCTTCCGTCCTCTTCATCCGTGCCCTCCGAGTCGTCCGTGGTTCCATCTCTCGCGCCCTGCGTGGTCCCTCCGCCCAAGGCGCGAGGCCACTCAAAGGACGATCTCGTCCGCGCCGAACTGCGCCTACGCGCCATCCATGAATTCGAGGAGCGCTGCAAGCTCCTTAATAAGGAGCAGGCCGCCGAGGCGACGTGCCGGGACTGGGCGCACCGGACGCGGTGCCAGACCGTCCAGATGAGCGAGCGCCTACCCGGCGGTCACAGCCGTGTTACAAGGGAGAATGTTTCCCTCGGCATCTTCAAGCCCGGCACGCTTCGCACCTGGGCAGGAACCTATGCCAGGACAAAGAACGTTCTATCCCTGGTGGACCGCAAGAAGGGCTCAGTGGGCCGGAAAGAGACGGCCATTCCGCCCGCGCTTCTCTCCTATATATATGGACTGTGCGTTTCGACGGCCAGGGCGGACGTTGCCAAGGCCGTCGCCTGGGGCGAAAAGCATTGGCCAGGCCCCGAACCGTTCACTCAGACCTCCATCGCCACTTGGCGCCGCCGGATCAAGGCGTTCGACCCGCGCCACGCCGGCAAGGATCTAATGCACTCCGTTCAGCGGTACCGCGCCAACCAGACTCCCGATGTCGAGGTGGACTGGAATGCGCTGCCATACAACGGCCGGTTCGAGGTGGACGATGTCCAGCAGGACTGGTACGGCCTGGCGTCCGACATGGAGCGGTTCATTCGCCCATACGCCTACGCCGTGCTCCGCGCCAGGACCCGGCAATGGATCGCTTTCGTTTGTACCGAGACCGCCATCATAGACGCCCAGGTGGCCGAGCTGATCGGCTTCACCATGGCGCAACCGACGGGCGGTATCCCGGACCTGTGGAAGCTGGAGAATCGCAACGTCACCACCACGGGCGACATCGTAGCCATCATCGAAAGCCTGGGCAGCAAGGTTTCTCATACGTCAATGGACGGCGGAACGATGGTTATTCCCGGCGCGGTAAAGGATGGCGCCGACGGGCATCCTCAAGGCCACGCCCTGATCGAGCGGGCGAACCGGGATCTCCACGAGATCGCATGGAACGCGCCGGCCCAGGTCGGCGGCGACGAGCGCCGGACCTCGCCATCCCGCACGGAAGCGTTCCTGCGCATGGCGCGAGAAGCGCAGAAGCGCGGCGAGGTTGTGCTGGTCCATGGCCCGGAGCAATGGGCCGCAAGGATGTCGGCCGTTGCCGAGCATCACAACAACACGCCGAACTCCGGCCTGGAGCAGATCATCGATCCAGATACCGGCAAGG
>CAIXUF010000479.1 GCA_903922535.1 Candidatus Hydrogenedentota bacterium | reverse complement strand
CGTGACGAAGGCCTACCCCGGGTAAACGACCCACCCTCCTCAAAAGTACCCTGTAGGGGTTTTGCCCCTTATACCCTGAAAGGGTTTGATACCGCACAGTACCCTTCAGAATCCTCAGGGTTCGATGCGACAACCCTCACAGGGGCTCGGGGCTCTGAAGCACGGACTGCGTAAACTCATTGCAATGGTCCGTCTTGGGCGGGTGGGTGTGGCAGAGTCGGCAGTCCATCTTCCCGCGGGTGTGGGATTTCTCGTCCACGTCGTGGCACTTCAGGCATCCGCTCGCCTGGGCCGGAATGGGATGCTCGCGTTTGAAGGTCTTGCCATGGACGGCATTAAGCAGTTCCACCGCCTTGGCGGCCACATCGCCGGTGATGCGCGCGCAGCGTTCGGAACGCTCCGGCGAGCCGCTCCCCTTGTCGGCCGCCTTGCACCAGTGCGTGATGGAAAGGTGGCACAGATTGTCCCCCGCCACGCTTTGGACCAGCGGTATCCGGACGGTGTAAGGGTCGCCTTCCAGATAGGTCCCGTTGGCGGCATAACCGTTGCTGACCGCGGTGGGCAGCAGCGCCGTGGCGTACCAGCTCATCAGCTCAGTCACGACCGCCTCGGTGGTCTTCTTGTCGCACACCAGGTTGATGGCCGCGCCCGACCCGTTCAGGGTGCCGCACAGGGACCCGAATCCCACCATCCCGCTCCCCCCGTAGCCCATCATGGCGAGGGGGATTTTGTCGAAAGGATGGCCCGCCTGCCCGGCCAGTTCGCCCACAATGGCGCTAAAGGCACCCTCACAGCAATGGGTCTTGGTGTAATCGTGATGGGCCCGTTTACGGACCAACTCCGGGTCCAGCGGGGTGTACGCCCAAGGCAGCGGCGGCATGACCGGCATTTCGGCAGGGGCGGCCGGGGTCGTTTCCGCCGCGAGAGCGCTTCCCGCGCCCAAGACGCCCAAAGCGCCCGCCTGCGAACCCAGTTGTCTCAGGAAATCACGGCGTCCGTTGGACTGCATGGGGGTACTCCTTGTTTACTGAAAAACAGCGGACGCCTTGCAGGAAGGCAAACACAGCTTCTGGATTACGCAAAGGCTGGCGAGGGGGGGATCTAATGGCCAACCCGTGCTGTTGGGCTTTCTTGTTGGAAACAATTCCTATCTTACAGGTGTTTGGGGGGCGATTTCAAAGGCAGTATTCGGTTTGAGGACCGCCGATAAAGCCAAAAAAAGTCCGCCGACTTCAGTGAGATTCCTTCGAAGCCATGAATGCCACAGACTTTACAGAGAAAAACGGCCACAAATCCAAATCACCTGCCGGGTTAAGTCTGTCCATATCGTCCATATCGTCCATACCGTCCATACCGTCCATAAAGTCCATTGCCCCCATGACTTAAGTGCGCCACGGTCGACCCATCTGCCGTTTCCAGGATGAATGCTTGCGAATCTCGGGATTGCTCTGGAAAGACTAACGGAGGGGCAGCGCATCCATGGGGTCGGGCATGGGCGGATAGTCGGGCAACTCCAAGCCGGGGACCAGTTCCTCCGCCATGACGGTGCGCTTTTCGCGCAGGGAAACATTGGCCGCGATCCCGGTGAGAATGGACCATGCGCCGCCGCGATGATCAGCGCGGCGCATCCACGGGTCAGGCGCGGCATCGGGATCAAACACGTCGCGCAGCAGCAGGTCGTCGCCGCCACCGTGGCCGCCAACGGCCTCCCACACCGGGACTTCATAGGCCGGTGCAAAGTGGGGATAAACGCGAATCCAAGTCCCCTCGGGCTTCACCGCGCCGGGCACACTGCCGTCGCCGTTGATGTAGACCGTTTCCTCGGTCTTGTGCTCCAGCCGCCCCTTGGACCCGTTGAACACAATAAAATAGCCCTCCCAGGGCATGAAGGCATTGAGCGAATAGCTCATGCACGCGCCGTTCCGGTAGTCCACCGTGAGCGCCACGCTGTCCTCAATGTCAATACGGTCGCTGAACACGCACTGGTCGCGGTGGTAGCCGTCGAACGCCTCCTGATCGAGGTAGAGCGCCTTGAGCGACGGATTGGCGGCCATGTCGAGGAAGAAGGGGCAGCGGGACGCCTCAGGACAGCCGTGGCAGCGTTCACCGCGCTGGTTCAGGCCGTAGCGCCGGGCGGTCTCGGGCCGGTAGAAGGCGCGGCGGCCCGTGGCATGCACGGACTGCGGCACCGTGCCGAGCCACCAGTTGACCAGGTCGAAGTGGTGGGTGGCCTTGTGCACGAGCAGGCTGCCCGAGTTCTCCCGGTTGCGGTGCCAGCGGCGGAAATAGTCGGCGCCATGGTGGATGTCGAGCATCCAGTGAAAATCGACCGAGAGCACCTCGCCGATAATGCCGGACTGGAGCAGATCCTTGATCTGCGTGCGCGGCGGCGAGTAACGGTAGTTGAACGTGACCCGCAACGACCGGCCGGTGGCGCACTGGGTCTCCAGCACGCGTCGGCATTTCTCCGCGTCAGTGGTCATGGGCTTTTCGGTGACAACATCGCAGCCCAGTTCCATGGCGCGGCAGATGTAGTGATCATGGGTGCAGTCGCGCGACGTGACGATCACCGTGTCGGGTCGGGTCTCGGCGATCATCCGGTCAAAATCGGTCTCTGCATAAACCGGCGGCGTGACGCCGCTTTGTTCCGCAGCCCGCGCGGCGGAAAGCCGCGCACGGCCAGAATTGCTGTCGCACAGGCCCGTTAACTCGGCGCGGGCGGCATACTCGCCCAGAATGGCGTCGCGATACATCTCATGACGGCCGCCGGTGCCGACGATGGCATAGCGGGTCTTTTCGAACATATGGAAAACTCCTTCACCGCCTCAATTCTCGCCCGTAGGGTGTGCGCAACGAAGTGGAGCGCACCTTCCCCTGCCTTCAGTCGGGGGCGGTGCGCTCCATTTTGCGCGGCAGAGTTCCACACACCTACAATTACACTGGCAGTTTCCAGCCCTTGCGATATTCCTTTGTCAGCAGCTTGTTCAGCGACGCGTCGCTGGTCACCTGCATCTTCTCGCGGTCGTACTCCACCTTCTTCCCGGCCAGCACGGCGATGTTGCCGAAGAGCAGCATCTCGGTGAAGGGCGCGGCGTAGTCGAAGTTGGACACGGCCGGCTTGCCCGTCTTGCAGGTGTCGACAAAGTTGCGGTAGTGGTTTTCGCCGGAGATGCGCGCCAGCGTCTGCGCGGGCGGCGTGTAGGCCTTCATCTTCTCATCGGGCAGCAGGCGCGCGTCGCCGCCGTAGGTGCCGGTGGTGAGAATTCCCTTGTCGCCGACATACAGCGCGCCGTTGGCGCCGTCATTGTCGCCCAGTTTCTGGTCGGCGGGAATGCCCTCGGGCCGGGGCGGCTTCTCCCCGTTCTCATACCAGAACATCTCAAGCGCGGGCATGTCGCCGCGCGCGGGGAAACAGTACTTGACGATGACGTTGGCCGGGAAAGTCTCCGTGTTTTGGTTTAACGCCTTCACCGGTTCAACCGAAAAAGTCTTGGCCTCGTTCAGCTTCAGCGCAAAAACCGCCGGGTCCATGATATGGCAGCCCATGTCGCCCAGTCCGCCGCAGCCGAACGGTATCCAGCCGCGCCATTTGAAGGGGGCGTAGGACTTGCTGAAGGGGCGCTCGGCCGCCGTGCCCAGCCACAAATTCCAGTCCATCGTCGGCGGTATGGGCTCACCGGGCGCGGGCGGTGCGGAAATGCCCTGCGGCCAACGGGCACCCGGGCGGTTGGTCCACACATGCACCGTGCGCACCGTGCCTGCGGCCCCCGCCCAGAGCATCTCGGCCAGGTCGCGCACGCCGTTCCCCGAATGGCCCTGGTTGCCCATCTGCGTCATGACTTTCATCTCGCGCGCCGTCTTCGCCAGCAGCCGCGCCTCGGCCACCGTGTGCGTCAGCGGCTTCTGGCAGTAGACATGCTTGCCCAGCTTCATGGCCATGTAGGCCGCGGGCGCGTGCGTATGGTCCGGCGTGGTCACCGTCACCGCGTCGATCTGGTTCCCCATCTCCTCCAGCATCTTGCGGTAATCCTGGTACTGCTTGGCCTTCGGCAGGCGGTAGATTGTTTCCTCGGCATGGCCCAGATCAACGTCGCAGATGGCCACAATATTCTCGCGCGTGAAAGACAGGATGTCCTGTGTGCCCTTGCCGCCAACGCCGATGCCGGCAATGTTCATCTTCTCATTGGGCGACAGTTTGCCCGGCACCACTTTGGCCGTGTTGGGCTTGGTTTTTTCAGTCGCGCAGCCCGCCAGCACCGCCGAGGTGGTGGCCGCCGCAAGAAACGCGCGCCGGGTCATGTCATGCATGCTCATGTCTACTTCTCCAATTCAGTGTCTTGGTTAAAGAAAAACCTTCGGTTCATGGACGGTATGGACAAAATGGACGCTATGGACGGTATGAACCGACTGGACCGGGTGAACACCGCGCGCCTGACCATTCAGGCAATTCCGTCTTTGTCCATATCGTCCATACAGTCCATATCGTCCATATCGTCCATATCGTCCATCAACAACAAAATAACGGCCCCGGCGTTCAAGATAAACGCCGGGGCCGTATAGTGTACTCCCGTGCGCCGCGCGATTACAGCGGCATGAAGTCGAAGCCCTTCCGGT
>CAIXUF010000478.1 GCA_903922535.1 Candidatus Hydrogenedentota bacterium | reverse complement strand
GCCTCGGCGTCGTTCATGTCGCGCTCGTTGCCGAATGCACAGTCCCCGCGCACAAACGCCGGACACCTCGACCCGGGCAGTTCATCGAGCAGCGCCCACAGTCCGGGCATCGTGTATTTGGCGGCCGTCTCGTTGCCGGGCCGTATCTCCACGTCCAGCACCAGCCGGGCATTGCCCACAAAATACGTGTGCAGCACGTGCGAGGGTCTCCCGGGCTTGGCCGGATTGTAGCCAAGCACGGCACCCTCCTGGTGGCCGTAAAGCTCCTTGACGCTCGTGTCCACATCCAGAATCCACGGATGATCCAGCAACGCCTCCCAGCATCGCCTGAGATGAGCCCACTGCCATGAACGGCACTGCCGGGCGTCCGTGTGCATAAAGGCCCGGCGCGCCGAATCCACGCTGGCCACCTTGTCCATCCCCAGCAGCGCGGGATTCACCCCGTCACAGCGCAGCGTCGCGATGTGCGCGTACCGACGATGGCCCGCAAGGACTGACAAAAGCAGCGTCCCCAGAACATCAACCGGCTTTGGCGCATTGTTGCTGCTGTAGGACAGGGGGCATTCCTCAACCCACGGAGAAAACAGATCCGCTGTCCTCAGGAAATCGACGAAAAAGGCAAGCTGGCCCATCGGCGTGACCGGCGCGTCCGGGTCCCACCCCACATGAATACGACCGCCGAAGGTCTCTGCGAGAAGTGTGATTTCTGAGCCCGTTGCCGGCTCCAAGGAATGCTCACCCCCCGGGTGAGACACAGGCAGATGGTTTTGCTCGTTCATGACATTCAGTTTGAAGGACTTACGGAGGGAACTGCAAATCCAAATGCGGTTTTTAGGTTAAAAAAGTAGGCGAAGGGAAAGAAGTCCCTTCAAGGAGGTGTGCGATGATGAAAGCCATCGCGGTTGCAACGGCGGTCGTGGCAGGCGCCTTTGTTCTTGCAGGTTGCGCCACGACCGGGTACTACGGCTACGCTGATTACCCAGACTACTGGGGATACGGCTATTACGGTCCGTACGGTCACTTCGATTACTACGGCCCCTACGGTTATTACGGCCCCTACGGTTACTATGGCCCATACGGTCACCACTGGCATGACCGGGACGACTGGCACGGCCATTGGCATGGGGACGACCACCTCTTCCGCCACGGTGATTTGGGACTCCATCCCGAATTTCACGGCGGCCCCTTTGAACACGGACCCCCGGAACACGGACCCCTTGGCGGCGGCCATCCCGAGGGCGGACCCTTTGGTGGCGGACACGGAGGGCACCGTTAGGGTTGACCGTTGGCAAGCACAGATGACAATTGAGCGCCGGATATTGAAATCACACGGCGCGGCGGCATACTCTTGGAGAAGAGATGGTGTGTCGGAAAGGGCGGGTAACTGCTTGCCGGGAACGGAAAATGGCACACGGGTGAGGAGCATGCATTTGTGAAAGCGGGAAACAATGAGCGTGGACGACGTCATAACGATTGACTGCATGTACGAGCGGCCGCGCCATGCCGCTTCCTTCCTGATGATTGAAAACGGCGAGGCGGTATTTGTCGAAACGAACACCGTGCATGCGGTGCCCTTGTTGCTCGACGCGCTGAAAAAGAACGGCCTGGAACCTGAACAGGTGCGGCATGTCATTGTCACCCACATCCATTTCGACCACGCTGGCGGGGCCTCCGTCCTGCTGGACCACTGTCCCAACGCGGACGTGATTTGCCATCCGCGCGCCCGGCGGCATCTGGTGGATCCGGCGCGCCTGATCGAGAGCGCGACGCGGGTGTACGGCGCTGAGGAGTTTGAGCGCCTCTACATGCCCATGCACGCCATTTCGGAAGACCGGGTGCGCAGTGTGGACGACGGCGCGCAGTTGGTTTTCGGCGGGCGCACCTTCACCTTTGTCCACACCCGGGGCCACGCAAACCACCACATGTGCATCCACGACTCCAAGAGCGGGGGAGTCTTCACCGGCGACGCCTTTGGCGTGGAATACGACGACGCGCGGCGCGGTGACAGGCCCTTTCTGCTCTGTTCCTCCGCGCCCACCGATTTCGACCCCGACGAGGCGCTGGCCAGCGTCGACAAGGTCATGGCGCTTCATCCGTCGTGTTTATACCTGACGCACTATGGGGAACTGGCCGATGCGCCGGCGGCGGCGCCGGTGCTGAAGGAATCCATCACGCGGCTGGCGCAAGTTGCGGGGGCCGCGTCGAATTTGTCCCTGCACGGCGCCGAACTCCGCGCATTCTGCGTGATCGGTGTGCGGGAGGCCCTGCAGGAACAGGCCGACGCCTGCGGCACCACGCTTACCGACGCCGAACGCGCGGTCCTCGAGTGGTACGTCGACATCAACGCGCAGGGTCTGGCCGTCTACGCGGAGAACCATTCGCGGCCAGCGTAGGGTGGGTGGAGTTTTGCGAAGCAAAACGCAGCCCACCGTCTTGCCGGCATCCCCGCGAAACCGCACCCAACGCGTTTGGTCTGTCCGCATCGCGTTTGCTATTCTATTTCAGGAGCAGCGGCGTGTCCGGTGCCTGGTCGCGAAGTTGCGGCCACCCGGCGCGGCAAAAGGAGGAATGAAGACGGTGAACGAAACAAATCAGGCCTCCGGGTCGGCATATTCCTCTGAAAAGATCGCGCGTCGCGTCGCGATCGCCCGGGACGGCGGCTGGAAGAAGTTGGACCTGATGCGGTACAAGGTCCAGGACAGCGACATCCAAACGCTCGTGCGCGAACCGGGCGCGGAACAGCTTCAAAAGCTGGACCTCGGCGGCAACCGGTTCTACACGCTGCCGCCCGAGATTGGCCGGTTCACGGCGCTGACGGTGCTCTACCTCCGCGGCAACCGCTTTGACACCCTGCCTCCCGAACTCGGCCAGCTTACCGGCCTGACGAGGCTCTATCTCGGCCGCAACCGGCTGACCGAACTGCCGCCGGAGATGGGCCATCTCACGGCCCTGACCGTGCTGGATCTCGGCACCAACAGGCTTTCGGCGCTGCCGCCGGAACTCGGCCAACTCAAGTCGCTGACGGTGCTGGACCTGAGCGACAACCAGTTTTCCGAACTGCCGCCCGAGGTCTGCGGATTCACCGAACTGTCGGTGCTGTATCTCAGCGGGAACAAGCTTGAGATGCTGCCGCCGTGGCTGGGAAAACTCCCCCTGCTGGACACGCTGGCGGTGGAAGGCAACCCGCTTCCCGCGGAAATCCTCCAATGCTATGACGAGGGCGGGCTCATCGGGCATCTCCGGGAAACTTCCTCGGAAGACGCGGCAACCCTCCCGCCCAACGAGAACTAGCCCCTGCGGATTGGCCCCCTTCACGCATCAGCGGGTGCGGGTGCCGCAGGTTACTGGGCTGCAGCCGTTTCCGTGGAGGGAAGCTTCTTATCCGCCACATCCACCCAGCCACCGCCCATGGCCTTGTACAAATCCACCCGTGTCTGGAAGAGATCGCCGCGCGTGGCCGCAAGCGAAAGCTCGCTGTTGAACAGGTTGCGTTCCGCGTCAAGCACCTCAATGTAGCTCGTGTACCCGTTCTCGTAGCGGCGTCGGGCCAGCCGCGCATAGTTGCGCAGGGCTTCGGTCTGGCGGGTTTGCGCGTCCAGTTGTTCGCGGGTGTATTTCTGGCCCGCAAGCGCGTCGTCCACCTCGCGAAAGGCCGTCTGAATCTTCTGCTGGTAGCGGACAAGCGCCTCTTCGCGCAGTGCCTTGGCCGTCTTGACCTGTCCCGCGATGGAACCGGCCGTGAAGAGCGGCGCGGCCACGGGAACGCCGAAAGACCACACCTTGGACGGACCGGTGAAGAGGCTGGACAGGTCGTTGCTGGCCCGGCCGAACGCCCCCGTGAGCGAGACCGTCGGGAAATACTGCGCGCGGGAGACGCCAATCTGGGCGTTTGCGGCAACGAGGTCCTGCTCCGCGCCCAGAATGTCCGGGCGCTTGGCCAGCAGCGACGACGGGAGCCCGGCGGGAATCTCGGGAAGGACCAGTTCATCCAGCGCTTTGCCCCGCGCAATGGCCTCCGGATTGCGCCCGAGCAGGACGCTCAGGGCGTTTTCCTGCCGCACGACGGCCTTCTGGATGGCCGGTATGGTGGCCGCGGCCGACTCGTATTCCGATTCCGCCTGCCGCAGTTCCAACTCAGAGATGACCCCCGCCTTGTAGCGCAGTTGGAACAGGTTGTACGCGTCCTCCCGGCTCTTGGCGGTCCTGTTGGCTATCTCGAGGCGGCTGTCAAGGTCCCGCAGGCTGATGTATTCATCGGCCACGGCGGCGACCAGTGCAAGAATCACGGCCCGCCGGTTCTCGCGCGCGCTGAGCAGGTTTGCGCGGGCGGATTCATTGGCCCGGCGCAGTTTCCCCCAAAGGTCAAGCTGCCAGGCGGCCGTGATGCCGGCCTGGATGCTGTCCACCGGGTTTTGCGAGGTGACGGCGGGGACATGGCTCGGCTTGCCCCCCGGCACCGCGGACGGAACCGGGACCATGGCCACGGTCCCACCGGTGCTGTGGGTGCTGCGCGTGCGCGAAAAGCTCTCCTTTGTGTCCAGTTCGGGAAACAGCGATGCGCGGGTGCTCTGGAGGCGCCCCATGTATTCCTCGACACGCGCAGCGGCCAGCTTGATGTCCTTGTTCTCGGCCCGCGCAGTCTGTATCAGACTGTTCAGCACCGGGTCGCCGAACTGTTCCCACCACGCGGTGTCGGCGGCCTCCTTGGCGTCGCTCGCCTCAATGCGCCACGCCGCGGGCGTGTCCACGGCGGGACGGTGGTAATCGGGTCCGACCGCACACCCCGCCGACAGCAGGGCCAGGGTCAGGAAAACAGCGCGCTTACGCATCGGGGTCCGCCTCCTCTGCCGCCTTCTTCTTGTCGCGGCCCGCGAGTCTTTCCACCGTGTAGAACGACATGGGGATGATGAAAATGCCGATGCAGGTCGCGGCCAGCATGCCGCCGATCACGTCGGTGCCCATGACGCTGCGGGCAATGGACCCCGTGCCCGTGGCGAAGGCCAGCGGCACGCAGCCCAGGATGAAGGCGAACGACGTCATCAGGATGGGTCTCAGGCGCAGGCGCGCCCCGGTGAGCGAGGCGTTCACAAGGCTCTCGCCCTTCTCGTGCTCGTTCTTCGCAAACTCGACGATCAGGATGGCGTTTTTCGCGGCGAGCCCGATAAGGACGATCAGTCCGATCTGGGCGTAGATGTTGAACTGCATGCCGCGCAGGTACAGCCCGGTGAAGGCGCCGAAAACGGCGATGGGCGTTCCCAGCAGCACGACAATCGGCAGCGACCAGCTTTCGTACAGGGCCGCCAGAATCAGGAACACAAACAGCAGTGACAGCGCGAACACGGCCGACGGCGGCACGCCGCGCTGCGCCAACTGCTCCTGAAACGACATGCCCATGTAGTCGTAACCCATTTCCGACTGCGGCATGGTCTCGGCAAACACCTCCTCCAGCGCCTTCATGGCCTGCGACGAACTGAAGCCGGGCGCGGCCGTGGCGTTGATTTGGGCGGAGCGGTACAGGTTGTACCGCATGGTGTACTCGGGTCCGGTCCGCTGCTCCACCTTGGCCAGGGTGGACAGTGGCACGCTGTCGCCGTGGGCGTTGCGCACATAAATCTGGTCCATCTGCGAGATGTCCTTGCGGAAGTCCCCTTCGGACTCAACATAAACACGCCACTGACGGCCAAAGCGGTTGAAGTAGTTGACGAACTGGCCGCCCATGAAGGTCTGGAGCGCCCCGTATATCTGGGTCAGGTCCACGCCCTCACTGAGCGCCTTGTCCCGCTGCACGTCCACAAAATACTGCGGGACGTTCGGCATCATGGTCGAAATCACCCTGGCCAACTCGGGGCGTTTCTGCGCCGCCGCAAGGAACTTCTGCGTGTTCTCCGCCAGGAAGGCCACGTCGTGTCCGGCACGGTCCTCCAGCACAAAGGTGACGCCGCCCGACGCGCCGACACCCTGGATGGCGGGCGGGGAAAAGGCCATGGCGCTGCCTTGCGGAATCTTGGCAAACTCCGCGTTGAGGTGGGCCAATATGCCCGGGGCCTTTTCCTCGGGGCGCGTCCGTTCCGCCCAGTTCTTCAGCCGGAACGTGAAATAGGCGCTGAACGTGTTGCGCACCTGGCTGAGAATGTTGAAACCGACCACGGTCGAGCAGTACTCGACGCCCGGCGTGTTCAATGCGATCTGCTCGATTTGCTTGCTGACTTCGGTCGTGCGCTGGAGCGAGGCCGCGTCCGGCAGTTGCACGACACCGTAGAGATAGCCCTGGTCCTCCTCGGGCAGGAAGCCGCCCGGCAATTTCTTGCCGAGATAGGCGCTGCCGACGCTGACGGCGACCAGCAGCACGATTCCAATAAACGCCTTGCGCAGGATGGCATGCGAGAGGCGTACATAGCCATTGGT
>CAIXUF010000477.1 GCA_903922535.1 Candidatus Hydrogenedentota bacterium | reverse complement strand
CGCCGCTGTTATACAGCCCGCCGCCGGACTCGGAACCCGTGGCATTCCCGTTGCGCACTGTGAACCCGTCCAGCGCGGATAGGTTCGCGCTCACGACACACCGACGTGCCCCTTCCCCGTCAATCACCGTCGCATTGGCCATCCAGTCCCGCTGGCCCCGGCGCGTCTCCGTCCCGGAGACCCCCCCGTACAACTGCACCCCCGACCGAAGTGTCACCACGGCCGCCCCCGTGTTCGTGTACACCCCGGAGGTCACCCACAGCTCCGCGGGGTTCGCCGCCGAAGTCCCAGCGGCAGCCGCCGCTTCCACCGCCCCCTGAATTGTCGGAAACGCCGTTGCCCAGGTGAGCCCATCCGGGGACGGTGCCACCGAGTTCGCATCCACCCGCCACACGCTGCGCACCTGCGGGTCCGTGTTCCCCTGGTATTCCTCGAGGTTCGTCAGGCCGTCCCCATCGGGATCGCCGTCAGGCCCGTTGGCCGGGTTTACCGAACCGTTGTCGTTGGGATCCAACCCGTGTGCCCGCTCCCAGCCGTCAGGCAGGCCGTCCCCGTCCGTGTCTGCGTACTCATAGGCCCCCATGTCCACGCCCGCGCCCTGCGGACGCGGTGTTCCCGTCAGGTCCGCCGCCGGTGCCCCACTGGCCGTTCCCGTATCAATGCACGGCGAGCCAGGACGAACCCAAACATTCCACAGGTACCCGTTCTCAAACAGCGGGTCTGCGGAAACATTGCCCTCACCGCCATAACCGCCCTGGATGCACGAATAAGTCACTGACGCCGAATTGGCGTAGTTGTCAATTTCGCACGGGGCATCACCCCAGAGTACGCAGTTCGTCAACACCGGTGCAGACCACTCGTTGCGCAGCGCCCCGCCGGGGCCGCTCGCGCGATTCCCAAAGAACGTGCAGTTGGTCATCACCGCCGAAGAATAGTAGTTGCATGCCGCCCCGCCCCTTCCAGCGTCATTCCCCGTAAACACACAGTTAGAAACCGACGCCGGCGGAGAGTTCCAGTTGCATACGCCACCCCCGGCGGTACTGGCCGTATTGCCCTTGAACAGGCAGTTCGAAACCGTCATCGCAGAACAGTAGTCGTTGCACACCCCGCCGCCGTAAGCGCATGAATTTCCCGCAAACACGCAGTTCGAAACCGTCACCGCTGAACAGGAGAAGACACACACACCGCCGCCGTCTCCACTGGCCGTGTTGCCCGTAAACGCGCAGTCCGTCGCCGTAGGGGAGGAATGCTCGTTGTACATCGCACCGCCGTAGCGGCCGGATGTGTTGCCCGTAAATGTACAGTTCGTCGCCGTAGGGGACGAATACCCGTTGTACATCCCGCCGCCGTTGGAACCGGACGAATTGCACGTAAACGTGCAATCATCGGTGGTGCAGATTGTATTGTTCTCGCTGCAAATCCCCCCGCCGTAGCTGTCGGCATGGTTGTGCTCCAACACACAGTGCGCCACGCGCAAGAGCACTCCGCTGTTGTACAGCCCGCCGCCGGAAGCGGAGACCGCATTCCCGTTGCGCACCGTAAACCCGTCCAGCGCGGACGTGGACGCACCCACAACGCAGCGGCGCGCCTCTTCCCCGTCAATCACCGTCGCATTGGCCTTCCAGTCCCGCTGACCCCGACGCATCTCCGTCCCAGAGAAACCGCCGTAGAGTTGCATCCCGCCGCGAAGCGTCACCACGGTCACTCCCGTATCGGTGTACACCCCGGAGGACACCCACAGTTCCGCCGGATTCACCGCGGAAGTCCCGGCGACCACGGCCGCATCAATCGCCCCTTGGATTGTCGGAAACGCCGTTGCCCAAGTGAGCCCGTCCGGGGACGGTGCCACCGAGTTCGCGTCCACCCGCCACACGCTGCGCACTTGCGGATTCGTGTTCCCCTGGTATTCCTCGAGGTTCGTCAGGCCGTCCCCATCGGGATCGCCGTTGGGCCCATCGGCCGGGTTCACCGAACCGTTATCGTTCGGGTCCAACCCATGCGCCTGTTCCCAGGCGTCCGGCAACCCGTCTCCGTCCGTGTCCAAGTACTCATAGGCCCCCATGTCCACGCCCGCGCCCTGCGGACGCATTGTTCCCGCCAGATCCGCCGCCGGCACCCCATCGGCTGTTCCCGTGTCAATGCACGGCGACCCCGAACGAAGTTGCAGATTGCCCACACCCGCGCCCATAAACAGCGGGTCGGACGAGATGTTGGCCTCCCCCGCGCAGCCCCCCTCGACATCCGAATAGCGCACAACGGGTGCAATGCCGCTCCGGGAATAGATTTCCGGCTGAGAATCACCGTACAAAACGCAGTTGGTCAATTCCACGGCGGCATTCGAGCAGGTGAAACAGGCGCCACCCAACTCGCCGCCGGCGGCGTTGGTGGTGTTCCGGGCGAAAGTGCAGTTTGTGTAATACCCCACTGCGCTGCTCAGATTCACCGCCCCACCACCGTAGTTGGAGGCATTGCCGGAAAACACGCAGTTTGCCGCCCGCAGGGTTCCAGAGGTGGACTCGTGAATGGCACCGCCCCAGCCCGAGATCGCGCAATTCGCATGGAAGACACTTCCTGAAACGCGGGCATCGGCGGCAAGAGTGCGAATCGCGCCGCCACCGGCGGAGTAGACGGTGTTTGTGGTGAAGGTGCTTCCTGCGACATCCAGTAGCGCACCACTGCATGCATATATTGCGCCGCCCTCATGCGTGCCCGTGTTCATTGAGAACGCGCATGCCTCCGTTTCCAAGGCCGATGCGTTGCAGAATATCGCGCCACCGTCATCGGCGGCGCCATTATGCTCAAAAGAACACCGGCGCAGTGTGACGGGGGTTAGGTACTGGCCTATCCCGCCGCCGCTGGCGCCCGCTGTGTTGCCGGTAAAGGTGCAATCCTCCTCAAGCGACGCGGGACAGCGGTCATAGTCGATGCCCCCCCCCCAATTACTGGCCGAGTTTCCGGTGAACACGCAGTCATTGAACGTGGTAAGCGCGTATTCCGGGTATACCCCACCGCCATGGCTTGCCTGGTTTGCGGAGAACACACACCCGACGAACGAGCAGGGGGCGTTGTAACAGTAAACCGCCCCGCCGAAATGCCAGACCGTATTGCCCGTAAAGGTGCAGTTGGCCACCGTGGCTGACACACCGCAGTTGTACAGGCCGCCGCCGTTGTCAGCGTACCCGCGTGTGACCGTGAAGCCATCCAATGCGGCCGCGTTGGCGCCCACCAAGCAGCGACGGGCATCTTGCCCGTCAATGACGCTGACATTTGCCGACGCATCGCGCTGGTCCAACACAGTCTCCGTGCCCGCAAACCCGCCATAGAGGCTCACGCCGACCTGCATCGTGACCACGGGGTCGCTTGCGGCCGTGTACGTGCCCGCGGCCACCCACAACTCGCCGCTGTCGCCGTCGGCGACCGCATCCACGGCGGACTGGATGTCCCGGAATGCCGTGGCCCAGGAAGCGCCGTCCCATGGGCCGGCGGTATTCGCCGCGTTGACACGCAGCGTCACATGCACCGGGGTGACAGTTACGGTCCGCGTGACCTGAACGGCGGCGTTGCCGCTGAGATCCTGCACGTTGTAGGTGACGGTGTAGGTTCCGATTACCGCCGTGTTTACCGCATTGCCGCCAACCACAATGTGGCCGGTCAGGTCGCCGTCGATATTGTCCACGGCCGTGGCGCCCGCGTCCGCGTACTGGGTGCCGCGCGTTACCGTGACGGCCGCCTCGCCGAGCAGCGTAATCACCGGCGGCGTGGTGTCCACAATGCTGGCAGCCTCAATGGCGAAGGCGCCGTTGCTCAGGTCCTCAAGCCGGTTGTCGTCCCCGTACATGATGTGGACCCTGTAGTCGGCGCCCGGGGTCTGCAGCGCCGGAACCGTCCACAACATCTGCCCGGCCGAGCCGACCCCAATCCATGTGTTGTAGGCGCCGCCCTTCTCCAGCCACACGGCCACCACCCCCGTCAGGTCCGTCTGGTTCCACGTGATGGCATAGGTCTGACGCTGCATCCATGTCTCGCCGCCGTTCGGGGAGGTCAGTGTCAGCGGAAGCGCCTTGATGGTGAAGGTGGCGTCGCTCCAGTCCTCAATCGCGTTGTTGTCGCCGGAGATCAAGTGGACTTTGTACGCGCTGCCCGGCGTCACCGAGTCCGGAACCGTGTAGGAAAACTGTCCGGCCGAAGCCAAAACCGCCGTCACCCACACCGTGTCGGTTCCGTTCTCATTGAGAAGGACGGCGAGATAGCCCGTCACGTAACTCTGGTTCCAGGCAATGGTGTGGGTTTCGCCCTGCGTCCACACATCGCCGCCGTTCGGTGCGGTGACTGCAAGCACCGGCACTCCCGGGGTGATGGTGAAGGTGGCGTCGCTCAAGTCGTCAACCGCGTTGTTGTCCCCGGAAATGACATGGATTTTGTACGCGGTGCCCGGCGCCGCCGCGGCCGTAATCGCCCAGGACAGTTGCCCGGCCGAAGCGGCGGCCGCGCCAAGCCACAGGGTGTCCGTCCCGCCGACATTCAGCAAGACGGCCACATTGCCAGTGACGCCGGTCTGGCTCCACGTGACGAGGTGGGACTCGCCCTGTTTCCATGCCTCACCGCCGTTCGGCGAGGTCACCGTAATGCGCTGCGCCTGCGCAACGGTCACGGTGTTGTCCGTACTGGTGGACGCCGCATTGAGGCCGCCGCCGGCGCCGGTGCAGCGCCCCGCCGCAATGGACGGCTGCAGCGTGCCCGCACCGCTGGCGGTCACGCTGATGGTGTAGGCGGCCCCGGAACCGGATATGCTGGAGGTCACACCGGTGGCGGTACCGCTCCAGGTCACATCGTCCGCGGCAAAACCGGTCACGGCCTCACTGAAGGTAACGTTGAACAGTATCGGGAACGCGCTCGTCGGGTCCGGTTG
>CAIXUF010000476.1 GCA_903922535.1 Candidatus Hydrogenedentota bacterium | reverse complement strand
CATGGCCCGTCGCATAGCCCGCTTCTTTAAGTATCTCCGCAACCGTCACTTCCTCAAGCGGCAGTTCATCGCGGTACTCGGCGGGGAGCAGGGGGGAGTCCTTGGGACTCTTCTTCCCTTTCAGAAAGTCCGTAAGCTTGAGCCGCGCCGGATACTTGCCTGTCATGATGCTCGCGCGCGTGGGCGAACACACCGGGCATGCCGCATAGGCCTGCGTGAAACGCATTCCCGACGCGGCGAGCCGGTCGATGTTGGGCGTTTCATAAAAGGTGCTGCCGAAGCACCCCACGTCCGCGTAACCCATGTCATCGATGAGCATGAAGACGATGTTGGGCTGACGCTTGGGCGGGACGGCTGCCTTCTTGTGCTTTCCGGTCAGGGAAGAGCAGCCCGGCAGGGCCATGGCCGCCGCCATCGCGCCAAGAAACCCCCGCCGATCCAGCCTGCTGTATTCCATCAGATAGTTCCTTCCGGCAGTCCGTGCCGGTCCGTGTTCGTCTGTGTCACTCAATCACAAACCACGCAACGCCGTGCGCGGCAACATTCACAGGCAGTTCCACGTTGTATCCGCGGTCCAGCTTGTATTCCTGCGCCGTCCCCTCCTGTTCCCGAATGCGCGCGCTGTCGGTCAAACCCGTGTAGTACAGCGGCAGGGTGAGCGTCTCTTCGACCGCATGATCCAGGGGGTTGTACACCATGGCCAGGCCCTTCTCTTTCGTCCACGGGTTCACATGCAGCATGCAGTCCAGATCGCGGGTGTCCGCGCGGCGCACATGCACGATGTCCGAATCGAGGATGTCCCGGTACTTCTTGTAGAAGCTGATCCACTTCTTCACCACGGCCTTGGTCTCGTCCGTGTCGTACCAACGGGGACCGCGGTAACAAGACTGGACGCCCGACCCAAAGTTCTGCGCGAGATGCGCCTCATAGGCGTCCAGATGCTCCGCCAGCGGCTCCAGCGTCGCCTCGGCCCCGCCGCCCTGATACTCCACCAGCGGCGTGAACATCCATCCCATGCTAGGCATCTTCTGCCACGTGCCGTCAAAGATGTTTTGGCGGCCCAGAATAATCTGGCGGTCCCGCGGCAGCGACCAGTTCACCTCCCGGTAGCCCATGCCCGTCTTGCTCGAACCCGTCAGGAAGTACCAGTCCGGCACATTCAGATAAGTGCCCCGCGCCCGGCACCACGCGTAGAAGCCGGTGATCTTCTTCCATTGCGTCCACTGCGAGTCCTTGAGTCCCTTGTGGCCGGGATGCTTGTCGGACACGCACAGGTCACCCGGATAGGACCCGTCATGTTCCAAAATGTCCAGGCCCGTCTGCTCGATGAAACGGGTAATCTTTGCAAAGTATTCTTCGCCCCACTTGCTGCCCAGGCACGGCGAATCGCCAAAAATGGCGCCGCCCCGCTTGCCCGTGGCCGGGTTGATGACATCGTCCTCCTCGCTGACCTTGCGGCTGGCCAGCAGCGAATACCCACCCAGCTCCACGTTCCTGCTGTGCGCATAGTCGACCAGTCCCTTGATCTCGGCGATGTATTCGGGATTCTCCTTTTCCATGTTGAACCCGCTGCCAAAGCTCAGAATCACCATCTCCGCGCCCACCTCCGCCGTCTGGTCTATGGCCAGGCGGGCGTCGGCCGGTTTCGCATTGCGCGCGTGGAACAGGATAGGATTTTCCGTGGCCCAGGGGCAGATCGCCCGGTACATGCGGTGCTGCGCAAGGCTTCTGCGCTCCCGGTCGGTCGAGTCATGGACCAGTTCAAAGGTGCGGAAGGAATCGAAAGACTCACCCGCGGCCACCGCGATGTTGGGGCCGACGGGCGCGCGGCTTTCCATCAGCACCGGCGTCTTGAGTTCATAGTTCACCTGCGTCGTGTACTGCGGATCGGGTATCCAGTTGGTGGTCCTGTTCCCCGTCATGGCGTCCATGCCGTGGAAGGCATAATCGCTCTCGATGTACAGGTTCGGCCCTTCCCATTGTTCCCGTGAATCCACCACGGACTCGGACTCCACCACGGCCAGGATTTCATTCACAAAAGAGTCCACCACGACCGCCTGTTCGCTTCCGTTGTGCAGCGTGAACCACTTCGCCACCAACGGAATGCCGTCGTACATCTCGTAATGCACCGAGAGCACCACCCCGGCAAGCTTGCCCGACGGCGGGGCGTACTGGAACACAAGCGACGCCCCCGGCGCGGGCCAGGGCAGATCAGCGGCATGGCGCACCCGTTTCCACGGAAAGCGTTCCACCGTTGCGCCGACCTCGAAGCCGGTGCACTGAAATGCGTCCGGGTTGGCGGTCATCTTGTCCAGCCAGTCGGGCTGGAGATACGCGTAGTCCGGCTGGCCGGCCAGCCCGCCCACTTCGTAACTCTGCCCGTCGAGCTCAACACGCGCCTCGGGTTTCACCCCGCGCAGGATCGAAGCGCCTGTCATCAGGTTGTCGAACGCCACGGTGGCCCCGTTGGGCGCAACGCGCCAGACCCGCCGGATGAGTCCGTTGGTCAGGACGACCTCATTTGCATTCTCCGTGCGGAATACACCCGTCTTCTGTTCCATCCGCTGCACGAGCCAGTCCCCCTTGGGCGCGGCCTTAATTTCCTGCGGCAGCGTTGGGATTGCGCCGAGAGCCGTCCCAAAATCGGCGGCATGCGCGGCGAAACACAGGGGGATTAGCACAAGCACAGACAGGCGGTTAAGGTGGGTCATGACGGGCTCCGTTATGTTGTGTTTCCTCCGCCATAGTAGCAAATCCGCAATGCCACAAGACACCGT
>CAIXUF010000475.1 GCA_903922535.1 Candidatus Hydrogenedentota bacterium | reverse complement strand
GGTCGGCCTGCGCCGTGCGCGCGCCGGGCCGGGTCGCCACGGACTCGTAGGCGCCTTTCGCAGGCGGCTTCCCGTCGCCCTTATAGGTTCCGTACGACGTGAACGGCCGGCTGAACTCGATCACGAAGTAGCCTTTGAAATTGGGAAGGTCGTACGAATGGTGCGCATCGAGCCGGTCCTTGTTCCAGCCCTCGACCGTGCGGCCGTCGTCGTTGATCTTGATCCAGCCGTCCGCGGGCCGCAGATCGGACGCGCCGTGGTTGTAGTCGCGCGAGGCGTCGATCACCACGTGCGCCGCCCGTCCCTTGGGGAACGCGATGCGGAAGATGCCCGCGCGTTCCGTGCCGGTCATCTCGGTCGTGATGGGACCCTGCTGCGGCGTGCCGGCGGTCACGCGATAGAGCCACGGTTTCGCGAGTTCGGTATCGTGGGAGAAGGGCAGGCCGCGCGTCTTGAAATCCACGTCGACCGCTCCTGTGCGCGGCGCGATGGAAACCTGCCCGTAGTCGCCCATCCAGATGGCGGGCTGACGCGTGCCGACGAAGCCGATCAGCGTGGTGTCCGAGAAGTTGTAGCTGGTTCGGCTGACTTCGGTCAGCCGGGTCATGCCCACCCACTGCACGGAGGCAAAGGGCTGGGCAACGCTCGGGAACATGCCCCCGTATTGCGAACCCGACCCCTCCGTCCCGATCAGGGGATCGATGTACTCCAGCGCCGCCTTCTCCGCTCCCGGCGCCGCCGCCACCGCGCCCATCAGGAGCGCCGTCACGAGCTTCATGGTCTTCATCGGCCGTCTCCTGCGTTTCCCCCGGGCGCACCGGCCGCAAACCGGGGCTTCCTCGTCAGTGTTTCGCCGGGAAGGTGAATTCATACGAGCCTGACTCGAGTTGAAAGACCTGCCCTCCATCCGACGCCTCGACAAAACGGACCCCCTTTTGTTTCCCGGCTGCGGTTCCGGACTCCAGGACCGCGTCTTCCGGGCTCGCCGGGACGTGAACCCTGGCGCTGGCGTTCGGGGGAACACCGACCTTCCAGTTGATGATTCCCTGCGCCTGTTTCCAGCGGCTGAGAATCGTTCCTCGGGGTGAATTGTAGGAGAAATCATAAGACGCCACTCCGGCGGGGACAATGGGCTTGAGCGTAAACGAGGCGAACGCCGGTTGCTCGACAGAAGGCGCGATGCCCACCAGGTCCGTGTAGAACCACTTGCCCATCTCGGTCAACCCCTCGATTTGCGCAAACGAGTGCATCGTGCCCCAGCTTTCCCGGATCGTGTTGCCCGTCTGCCGGATCATCTCCAGCAGGCTGGGGTACTCCTCACGCATCAACAGCCGCATCGCCTCGTCCTGAAAACCGTTCTGGCTCAACTCGTGCAGCAGCGGATAGCTCAGCCGTGAGCCCGTGATTTGATGGCCGCCCGTAACGTCGTGAATCTCCCGGACGATTTGCGCACACAACTCGCGGTCATTCCCGCGCGGCTGCATCATGAAATACATCAAGGTCGTATTTCGTCCCTGGATGGTGGGGTAATCCGGAGTCCATTCCTTCTTCACCCGGTCGAAATAGGTTTTCTCCACGCGCGGCTCAAACGCAGCCAGCAGTTCCTTCAGCTCTTGAGCCTCGGCGGTGCGGTGGAGTTCTTCCGCGACTTGGATGCCCATCCTGGCGATCCGGATGATGAAGCCGGACTTCACGAACTGCGGATCCGTGAGCCGGTCATTCTTGACCCATCCTCCGCTCTTGCCGGGAAGCCCGGACAGCGCCGTGGTCGCAATGTGGTCGGCGGATCCACCCAGGGATTCCCAGACGGTGTGTTTCGAGGCCTCTTTGACAAAGCGGACCGTCCACGGCAGCAACCTCTCCGCCGAACGCGCGTCGTTGTAAAAGGTGAGCAGGTCCCAAGGCAGATGCCCGTAGTGAAGAGAGTTGGAGATGTTCAGTTCGCGTTTCTTCTTCGCGCCCCCGTCGCGCATGCCGCAAATCATGTTCACGGGCCATTCGAAAAGCGTGTCTATCTTATCGGTATCCTCGGCGCCCTTCAGCCAAAGCGGGTGCACGTCCATCCAATAGGCCAGGTTCAGGTCGTTGAGCGCCAGGTTGAGCGCGTTGGGATTGCGCTCGGCGCCGTTGTTGTCCTGCAATTGCGAGTGGAAGCAAAGCAGGACCGTATCCTGCACCCCTTTCAAGATCCTGTTCAACTTGGCGTTGTCCGTCGTCAAGGACCCGATGATTTCCGGGCGCGTGCGCAGGTCGTAGGCGGCGACGTCCGCCATCGGCAGCGGTTCGTCCAGTCCGAGCACTTCCAGGTAGCGGAACCCGGTGTAGGTGAAGCAGGGCGTCCACGTCTCGGTCCCCT
>CAIXUF010000474.1 GCA_903922535.1 Candidatus Hydrogenedentota bacterium | reverse complement strand
GGCCTGGGTCGCATGTTCCTGACACTGGCGGCGCTGGACACCGGCAGCCCGTTTGAAGGCATGGGCGCGGCGGCAACGGGCTCCGGGCGTCTGGAGCGCGGTCGTCGGGAAGGCCGAGATCGGCCCGATGACTTTTGCAGGGACGCCCATGCTCGACGCGCTCAAGGAACTGGGCGACCCGGCGCTGCCGCCGCTGATGGCGGACGCGCGTGGCCAGGTGCAGGGGGTCTATGCGAGCGTGCGGCTGCCGATCGGCGAAGCCGAGAGGCTTTATGGGCTGGGGATGCGCGCCGACGGGGTTGTCGACCTGCGCCTGAAGGATTTCCGCTTGCGGGTCACGCCTTCTTCCCATGCGCCGACGCCGTTCTACATCTCCAGCGCGGGCTACGGCGTGCTCATCAACGCCGCCAGGGTGCTGCATATCCAGATGGGGATCGGCAACCGCAAGGACAGCCCGAACCATCCCGAGGAGATCGACCGCACCACCGACAAACGGTGGTCGGCGTGTCCGCAGTCCGACGCCGTCGAGGCGAATGTGGCGGGGACCGGCATGGAGATTTTCGTGTTCGCCGGCAAAACCCCGCTTGAGGTGGTGCGCCGCTACAACCTCTACTGCGGCGGCGGCTGCCTGCCGCCGCGCTGGGGCCTTGGCTTCTGGCACCGTATTCTCACCACCGCCACCGCAGCACAGGTCGTCGAGGAGGTGGAGGAGTTCGCCCGGCGCGACATTCCCTTGGACGTGCTCGGGCTTGAGCCGGGCTGTCAGAGCGCGGCCTACCCGTGCACGTATGAATGGGACCCCGTCCGCTTCCCCGACCCCGCCGGATTCATGAAGACGATGGCTGGCAAGGGCCTCTCCGTCAACCTCTGGGAGAATCTGTTCGTCTCCAAGAAGGCGCCGATCTATCCGCAGCTTGCCCCCTACACGGGATCGCACACCTACTGGCTGGGACAGGTTCCCGACTATACGATCAAAGCGGCGCTCGACATCCTCATGGCCCAGCACCGCCGCGTCCAGCTCGACCTCGGCGTGAGCGGCTACAAGGTCGACGAGGTGGACGAGCTGTCCACCGAGCACATGCTCTTCCCGTCCGGACTCTGCGGCGAGCAGATGCGCCAGATCCAGGGCCTTGTCATGCAGAAGGCGTACCTGGAGACCTTCCGCCAGCTCAACCGCCGGACCTGCGGCCTTGTGCGCGGCTCCAACGCCGGCGGCAGCCCCTATCCCTTCGCGCTCTACAGCGACACCTACGAGCACCGCGGCTTCATCCAGGCGCTGGCCAACAGCAGCCTCGCCGGCGTCCTGTGGTGCTCCGAAGTGCGCGACAGCCGGAGCGACGAGGACTGGGTGCGCCGTTACCAGACCGCACTCTTCTCGCCGGTCATGCAGCTCAACGCCTGGAGTTCGGGGCTGAAACCCTGGAGCAAGCCGGGCGCCACGGATCAGATACGCGAGCTTCTGAAGCTGCGCATGCGGCTGATCCCCTACCTCTACACGGCCATGGCGGACTACCAGCGCTACGGCATCCCGCCGATCCGGCACATGCTTCTTGAAGAAGGTTGTGTCGAGGTCTCCGACCAGTACATGTTCGGTCCGAACATCCTGGTCGCCCCGATGATCGCGGGAGAGAAGTCGCGTAAAGTCGTTCTGCCGAAAGGGAAATGGTTCGAATTTCAAACCGGGAAATTGGCGGGCGAGGACGCCACGATCACGGTCTCGGCCACGCTTGACCAGATCCCCCTGTTTGTCAGGGACGGCGGCATCGTCCCCCTGATGGCCGCAGTCAACAACGTCCGCCTCGCCACCGGCCCGACGCCTTTGGAAGTCCGGCACTACGGCACCCAGGAGGGCGCGTACACGCTCTACGACGACGACGGCGAGACCTTCGGCTATGAGAAGGGGATCTGCTCAAGGCAGGAGCTGCGCGTTGTCCGCGACGGCGGGAAATTGAAAGGCGAGACCGGCACGGCCAAGGGGCCGTGGAAATCCCGCTATAACGCTTTTAACTGGAAATTCATGACGCCCGCAGAATAGGCGTCTTGCGCAGTAAGACGGCACACTTGCTTGTGGTACATTTGTACGACAATACAAATTCTCAGAAATCATCTATAGTTACTACCTATGACTCGGAAAGGGTTGTGCAAGGACAACCGGCTCTGCTGAAAAAGTCGGCATCCGGCGGTGTATCGAACGGAATGCCCTCACGGGCACACTACAAACGGATGCGAAGCGTTCGTAGTGGCGCCGTCAGGCGCTTCAAGCCGACTTATTCAGCAGGGCCGACAACCGGTAACAAAGGAACAGGACAAAAGTATGACAAAGATGCAGAGCGGCAGGTTCAGGATCAGCGCCCTCGTGGCACTGATGGTGGCGGGACTTTTGTGTACCCATGCTTTTACGGTGAAAGCGCAGGATTATTGTGTGGCGACGAACGGGAATGACAGTTGGGCGGGCACAAGCTGGGCGGCTCCTTTTCTGACCATCCAGAAAGGCATCGACTCTGCCACCGCAGGCCAGACGGTTGCCGTGAGCAACGGCACCTATGTGCTGACCACGCAACTGCTGTTGAATAAGGGCATCACGCTACAGGGTTTTGGCGGAGCCTCGAACACCGTCATCGATGCCAACCTCACGGGGCGCGTCCTGGCGATTACCGACAGTGCGGCGGTCATGGCCGGATTCACCTTGAAAAACGGCAAGAGTGCAACCGCGCTCAACGGAACCGGGGTCAGCATGACGGGCGGCACGCTCCGGAACTGCACGGTCAGCACCTGCACCAATACGGCCACGAGCGGCACGATTCAGGGGGTCGGAATCTACATGACGGGCGGCACCGTAG
>CAIXUF010000473.1 GCA_903922535.1 Candidatus Hydrogenedentota bacterium | reverse complement strand
CGCCAATTCGGTTTGCCTGTGCGGTCGCTGTTGTCCGCATTGCCACCGTCATTGGCACAGTAGAAATTGTAGATCACTCCTTCATGTTCCACTACCGAGCCGGTGAAAATCGCGTTCTCGCGGTCGTAGGGGACGCGGGCTTTCGGGTCGCCGCCGCGGATGGCGACGGGCAATTCCTGCCAGTGAATGAGGTCCTTGCTGATGGCATGGGCGACGGCGCCGTTATCTTCCGGGGGGCAGGAGGTCCCGGGCCTGGGGTTCTGCTGGTGGAACACATGGGTGGTGTCGCCGTGCTGTAAAAACCACGTGTCGCCAATCCCCATGCCCGCGGGTTGATAGTTCAGCGGGACTTCCTGCGGAGCGGTCGCGGCGCCGATCACCGGAGCCGTGGCCCCTACGAATGCCCCGCCCATCATCAATAGTGCAATCACTCTCATTACCTTTGTGTTTTTCTTGTTTGTTATTGAAATCCCCCCCTACTTGCCCACAGCGGAAATCGTCGTGCTATCAAAAACCACGGTCGCCTTGCCAGAGGAGTCGAGAGTGACCTCGCGGTCTTCAACGCCCTTCGCGCCCGGCTTGTAGATGACCAACTGCGCCATCGCGCCGGGAGTGCCCTCGAGTGTGACCGTTAGATCGGAGCCTTCGATCTTCTCCGTGTAGCTGGTCACCGCCGCATCGGCATACAGCACCTGCGGCACGTCCTTGCCCTTCTCCTGAATCCAGAAGGCGGCGCAACGCTCCGGGCCCGCATTGAGGTCGATCGGCAAGCCGTTTTCCTTCAATTGGGCCCCGGAAAACGCGCCGCAATAGCGGTGGTTGAACTTGCCGCCGGACAACATCGTGACGTCCTCTATCAGATAGATCCTGGCCGGGTCGAGCCAACGCAGCTTGGCGGCGAAAGCATTCTCGTTGGACAGTTTGAGATGGTTGATAGCAAACAACAACGCCTTGGTTTTCTTTTCGTCGGTGAACATCCACGACCAGGGGCCTTCGTTCTTCTGCCAGTCGGCGCCGTTGTAAACCGGGCGCAACAGTTCGTTGAGCACCGCCTTGAACCGCGGATTCTTCCGCCAGTCGTTGAAGGCCCGCAAATGGGCGACGGAGTTGGTCGACCAGTCGCCCGGCCAGGGGTAGATGGTGGTGTGGCGGGCCAGCAGAAACTGATAGTACCAGAGCGGCGTGTCCTGCCAGGCCGTGGCGCTCCCGTCCTCGCCCCACGTCGAAAGCAGCCCTTCGAGCGGAAACGTTCCCACGCAGTCTAGCAAATCGCGCACGTCATCGCGGGTGTCGGTGCGGCGGAACATGCCGACGATGCCGTTATCGGCCAGGTGGATCAGGCCCACACAGTCGTTGAGTTTCGCCGGGTTGTCGATCTCGCACGTCGCCTGCATCATGAAATCCGGGTATTTGTGCGTGATGGTATTCATATAGCGGTGCAGGCCCAGGATCTTGCGGTACACCGAGTCGCTGGGATGGGAATAGGTCGTTAGCACGTCGGTCTTCCACAACAAGCCGGCGTCCACCTGGTCCCAGGCGGTGTGGTATTTTCCGATGAGGGTCTCTTCCAGTTGCTTGAGTTTGAAATCGATATTGGCCGGGTCGGCGCAGTCGCGCCCGTCTCCCCAGCCGTTGTAGCAATACTTCCCTTGCAGGCTGAACCAGTGCCCCGGCTTCATGCAGCTTTCCATGATGAAGTCGCAGAGTGCTGGCATGTTGGATGTCCAGCCGTCCTTGGGCTCGCAGCCGTCTTCCGGGGCGTACCAGATATCGTCGAAATGGATGCGGTCGAACCCCGCCGCCGCGACCTTCGGAACGACGATGTCGCGGTACTTCGCATCGGTGCGCCCCTCCTTGTTATACCAGATCCAGTCGTTTGCGGAGAGTTGATGCGTCGTGTCGTGAAACTTGAAGCGCTTGCGCAGGTGCTCCGCGACGGCGACCCGGCCATCCAGGGCATCGCCCTGGAACACGCCCACATTCACCGAGAAATACTCCACCTCCTCGCCCGGGAAGAGGACAAGCTGAACCGCTTTGGGATTGGTGGCGACGGAGAGCTTGGGGCCCTGTGTTTGCGCACCCTGCGGCCAGGCGTTCACATACAGCATCTTCTCGCTGGCTAGCCCCTTGAAGCCGCCCGGCTCCAGGGAGGTGGCCCAGTTGTTCTCGAGCAGGACAAACAGGCCGTGCCCGTCGTCGTAGCGGACCAGGCAATTGCGCCCGCCCCGCGTGAGGCTTTCCGGGCTGCTATTCCAGCGGGTAAAACCCTCGACAAAGTGCAGTTTGCGCGGCCGCTCGGGCAGGTTCATGTCTAACACATCCGAGGCGTTGATGGTCACTTCCTTGTCCGTCCCGTTCTTGACGAACGAGAAATACCGCAGCGCTGCACGGCCATTGTAGATCTCTAACACCTGCCGCGTGGAGAACGCGACGGGCTTCGTGCGCGAAAGCGTGATCTCCAACCGCTGGCCCCACGGCTTGCCGTACAACTCGATGGCCTTCGTGGTCGCGCCGTCGAGCGTCCATGCACCGTCATCCGCAGCAACGGCCGCGCCGTTGATCTGGTGCGTGAACAGTGGTGCCGGGGTCTGCCCCTTGAGATAGTCCACGTTTGCCGCCAGGTTCTGCAGGCTGTCCATGCGCAGTTTTCCTTCTGCAAAGGAAACGCTCGCCTGCAAGGTGTCATTGCGCAGCGTCCAGACCTTGCCGTTGGCCGTGATCGACGCCGGTTCTTCCGCCAGAGCTGCCCCTGCAAAGAACCCAACCATCAACAATAGTGCTGTCGTTTTCATCATGGTTGTCGTCTTTCTGTGCTCTGTTTGTTAGTTTAAGTTAGATGAAGGATATGTTTTCTTATTCGTCATTTTTATTGTTTATTTTGCCGGTTGTCCGGTTTGCAGGTAGTCCAACCCGAAGAGATAAGCACCAGCGCCTACGCCCTTCACGTTTTGGTTGTGGCCGGTGGCGGTGGCCTTGAGGATGTGCCGCCCTTCGGTGAGATCGAAGGCACCTAGCGAAATCTCGCCAGTGGTGGTGACCTTGTCGTCGAACAGGTCGATCGGTTGACCGGCGGGTTTGCCGTCGATGGCCAGCTCAAAGATGCCATAGTCGACGGCCTTGGTGAAGACGGCACGCAATTCCTGCCGCCCGCCCTTGGCGAGCGCGAACTCGATTTCAATGGCGTCGCCCTGCTTGCCCTCGGTCCAGATCAGTTGCGCATCACCGCTCCATTTTCCATCGGGATAGCCACCCATCTGCTGCACCCAATGGCGGCCGGAACCGACGCTGAGGACTTTCAGATTCTCGCCCTCTAACATACCTGGTTTTGGTGGCGGCGGTGGCTTGACCGCATAGGTGGACGGCATGACGTGTTTCATGTCGAGAGACGGCCGTTGGTGGTGGCGGCCCTCGGAGGGCGTGACCGGATAGGGGTTTACGGCAGCCTGATCGCGGTACCAGTACACGCAGGTATCGTAGAGCACCGGTTTGCAATTCTCATCGGG
>CAIXUF010000472.1 GCA_903922535.1 Candidatus Hydrogenedentota bacterium | reverse complement strand
CTTGCCCGTCGCCGTCACCTGGGGCTGGCATGCCGAACCGCGCCTGCTTTTGGGGAAGCCCGCGCATGTGGTGCATACGCCAGAGGAACTGGAACAGTTGTTCTCCAGCATGTAGGGTGCGTGGAATGCTGTGAAACGGCACGGAACGTACCGTCCGGAAGATCTCGCTCTGGGCCAGAAGTTCCTTGCTGGGCTGTCGCGCTTCTTGGCCCTTTTGACCCTGCACTTCGGCGTTGAATTCAAGCGGCAAGGATGTAAAAAAGAAGCCACGCGCTAAGACCTGGACAGGCGGAAGCCGATGCCGCCCGCCGCGCTCGCCGGACTGAAGTTGTGGCGGGTCGCCGATCGGCATTCGTAACTGTCAGCAGCCCAGCAACCGCCCCGAAGCGTGCGGGAAGAGCCCGATGCCGACGCCCCCTCAGGGCCGGTTGGATTTGTGATCGCTCCGCCGCTGTAGTACGTGTCCGAGTACCAGTCACCGCACCACTCCCACGCATCTCCGCTCATGTCATACGCGCCCACCGGGCTTACGCTGTTTAGTGTCCATACATTTCCATTCGGGCTTACATTCACCCCGTTGAACCAGCCCACTGGTGACGTAAGTGGCACAGGATAGGACAGCAGACCCAACGGGTTCACGAAGGTCGGATTTGAATCGTGATAGTTGGCTTGATTCTTTCCCACCAGCGTGTCGCTGGTGAACCCGTAGAGCCAGTGCTTCGTCCCATCCCAAGCAGCCGCGCGTTCCCACTCCGCCTCCGTCGGCAGGCGATAACCGCCCAAGGTTGGCGGTGTCACCGTCAGTGGCCAGTCCGCAGTGGTCATGTCGTAGCAGGGCGTTAGCCCCTGCATCTGGCTAAGCCAGGTGCAGAACGCCGCCGCGCCAAACCAGGTCACGTTCTCCACCGGATGCGTGTCCATCGAATATATCGTCGTCCCCGGCAGGCCAGTCCGCGTCTTCGACAAGAACGACCCGCCAGAGAACTGGATGTTGCACTGGGTGTCCGAGAATTGCAGGATCATCTGTGAGTTTCCGCCCGCGTAGACGTCGCCCGTGCCCGCCCAGGTGTTGCCCGCGATGTCCTCTGGGTAGCCCTGCGCCAGCGCCCAGTTCAGCACGTCGCAGTACTGCTTGTTGGTCACGAGGTATTTGCCGATCTGATACGGCGAAAGCGTCACCTGATGTGTCGGCAACTCGCCATCATCAGGATACGACGTGCCGCTCGCTACGACCGCCTCCCACGCTGCGTCGTCGCCGACACCGCTGTTGCCCATCGTGAAGGTTCCCGCCGGTACCGGGATCATCTCGAAGGTAGGAGAGGCGCACGGTCCAGTCGACAGCGTCAGCGCCACGGCGGAGCCGGGGATGACCGACACGGCTACCGGGTTCTGACTGATGACGAGGCCAGTAAGCACGATGTCGCTGCATTGCGGGGTGACGGTGCCGACCACGAGGCCCGCGTCCGTGATGGCGGTGGTTGCTTCCGACAGGGTCTGACCAACCACGCAGGGCACAGTGCGGGGGAGCAATTTGATGTAAGCGCTGTACGCGAGGGAGTAGTTGCCCGCGCCGTCCAGGTACTCCACCCGGACCGTGTTGTACCCGACCGGCCCCGGCAGCGTGTGGGCGACCGTGGCCGCCGACGGCTGCCAGGCGGTCCAGTGCGCGCCATCGTCGCTGAACCGCATGCGCGTCACACCCGAGCCGGTTCCGTCCGACCAGGCCAGCCCCAGGGTCACCGACGTGCTGGAGGTCGTTTTCGCGCCGTTGTTGATGATGATGGTGCCCGTGGGCGGGGTCGTGTCCAGCAGGATGTAGTCGCTATACACCAAAGAGTGGTTGTTCGCCTTGTCGAGGTACTGGACCCGGACCGTCTTGTGACCGTCGCCCGACGGCAGCGTGTGGGCGACCGTGGCCGCCAGCGGCTGCCAGGCGGTCCAGTGCGCGCCGTCATCACTGAACCGCATCCGTGACACGGGGCCGCCGGCACCGGCAACCCAGGTCAGCGACAGCGTGACGTTGGGGTTGTTCGTGGCGCTGCGTCCGTTGTTGATGACTATCGTGCCCGTCGGCGGCGGCGTGCCCGCCGCACGGGCCGCTGACTGCGGGAACCCCGCAAGCACAAGGCACAACACTACCGGCAATAGTCCCAGAACCCACGACGTTTTCCGCATCACATGCACTCCTTTGTTGCTGTGCCTTAAGGCAGGGTTGTCACCGCAGGAACGGGCCGGAAGCAGGCCACTAATACTCATACGCCCCGATGTCCCACTTGCTCCCCGATGGCCGCGGTGTGCCCGCGAAGTCGGGCGAGATTCCCGCCGTCGTGCTGACATCTATCATAGGCGAACCCTTAACGAGATGGTAGTCATCTATCGCGTAACTTTTTCCGATGGCAAAATAGCCAGACGCCGTCAGATCGCCGCGCAGCGACAGAGTATTTGCACTGTTGTCCACAATATAGAAATCAATGTGCTTGCCGACAGTCTGCGACGCGTTCAAGGTCGCCCCAGCCCACTGGCCCGGCGTCCAAGTCTGTGTTGCGTCGGTAACCACTGTCACCTTCGTGGTCGGATCGTATGCGGCGGGGCCGGACCAAGTTCCCCCCGCCACGCCTTCCCCTGCCATACCCGAGGGCCAAACGTGGTTGTCTTTGAACTTGGTGTACGAGAGTTCCAGGTAATCCAAATCATTACCCATTGGCGGCGGGCTGTTCACCTGCAAGATGTTTGGCACGCCATCGAAATTATTGTCAGTGATCACGGGATTAAAGTCGGATCTTTCCCAAATGGCGGTGTATACGTTCCAGAATAGGTTGTTCTGAATCACCGAGTAACGCGCTGCATTTGCAATGTAAACTTCCGATGTCTGCATCGCACTATCTGCGAAGGTGTTGTTTGCCAGCCATACATTCTGCTCAAAGAAGCACGACTCCCCCCCCCCTCCAGCACGATTGTGCAGAAACAGGTTGCCGGCTACGGTGGCGTCCACGGAGGTCCCGCCGTAGTTATCAAACAAATCGAGCGCACTGTAGTCGTTTTCAGCAAAGATATTGCGTTCCACCGTCCCCGTGAAATGGCCGGATCTGAATCCGCCTCCGTCCACAAATGTGGAGTCAGTGACATTGCCATTAAACGCCCCCCCGGTGAACCCTTGACCCGTGTTTACGAATGCGCAGTCAGTGATGTCGCCAGTGAAGTTGCCCAAGGAGAACCAGCCGCCCCCGTTTCCCACAAATGCGCAGTTGGTGATGTTACCAGTGAAGTTGCCCCCGGAGAGGGAGAGGGAGAACCCGCCATACAAGTTTTCGACAAATGCGCAATCGATGATGTCACCAGTGAAGTTGTCCTTCACATAAACCCCGCGGTCGGCGTTTCCTTCGAATGTGGAGTTGGTGATATCACCAGTGGAGTTACCGTTCACATAAACCCCGCTGCCAGAGTTTCCTTCGAATGTGGAGTTGGTGATGTCACCAGTGAAATTGCCGTTCACATAGACCCCACCGCCGTTATTGGGAGCAGAATTCTCGCTAATGACAGATCCAGTGAGTGTTACCCCGATCTCTCCCTTTCCAGTTGAACTGCCGAGTTCCACCGCGCCCCCGGCACCGGTGCCGCCTGTGTGTGCCATTCCGGAAAGCTTCAGGTCCTGAATCGTGATGTTTGCCAGGTCTTGCGCGTGCAGGAGCGCCGAGTTGCTTTTCGAATTGAACGATCCACTAATGATGCAACTGGCCATCGCGCCGTTGCCTTGCAGTGTTATGCCTTCCCGCAGTTCGATGGGGAACACCTCACGCTCACTGGCTGGCTTGGCCGGGTCCACGTCGTAGTTGCCCGCCTCGATGTGGACGGTCCAAGGGTCGGGAACGCTTCGGCCGGCCATCGTCACCATCGCGTACGTAATCGATTGGAACGGGAACGCTGCCGTACCGGGGGTCGTCGCTGAGTTGATCCCATGGACCTGATCGACATAGATATCTGGCGTACCGGGCACCGGGGGAGGGCCCTGCGATACCGTCAAGTTCACCGTAGCGCCGGCCGATACACTTGTACCCGATGGTGGATTTTGGCTGATCACTTCGCCCGCTGGAACCGTCACGCTGTATTGCTGAGCCACGGCCACCTTACCGCCCAAGAACGCAATCACCGCCTGTGCGGCCAATTGCGTTTGCCCGGTCATATTGGGCAGCGTCGGGGCCGGCGGAGGAACAGGCACCTGATATTCATACGCCCCAATATCCCACGCGGCCCCCGAGGGACGGGGTTTTCCGGCAAAATCGGGCGAGCCCCCCACGGTCGTGCTGGCATCTATGTTGGACGATCCCGGGGCGAGACGGTAGTCATCTACCAAGTAACTATTCCCGCTTGAGAAATAGCTCGTCGCCGCCAAATTGCCCCGCAGCGACAGGGTCGTTGCCGTATTATTGACAATAAGAAACTCAGCACGAGCGGCCGTCGTGGTCTGTGACACATTCAGGGTCGCCCCGGCCCATTGGCCTGACGTCCAAGTCTGTTTTGCGTCGGTAACTACCATCACATCCGCAACAGCATCGTACACGCCTGTGCCTGACCATGTGCCCGACACCACGCCTTCGCCCACCACGCCCGGTTCCCAAGCGTGGTTGTCCTGGAACTTGTTGTACAGGAGCGCCAGGTAGTCCAACTCATTACCCAATGGCTGGTTGTTTACGCTCAAAATATTTGTCACACCCGCAAAATCATTGTCCGTGATCGGAAGATTCAGGGCGGTGTCTTCCGAAATGGCGGTGTCCACCTGCCAGAAAATATTGTTCTGGATGGCCGAGGAACCCGCTGAATTGAGAATATAGACCTCCGATTCCCCAACCGCGCTTTCCACAAACGTGTTGTTTACCAGCCTTAGGTTCTGCGAGGATGAACAGGCCACACCCGGGGACGGCCCATGATTGCTCAGAAAAAGGTTGTCGGTTACAGTAGCATCCACGGTCGTCTGGCCGCTGGAATCCCCCAAACTGAGCGCATGGCCGCCGGAGTTTCCAGAAAAAATGTTGCGTGCCAGTGTCCCCGTGAAGTGGCCGCTAATTCCGAGCCCATTGCAGATCCCATAGCCATAGCCGCCGGAGTTGCCTGTAAATGTGGAGTCGGTGACATTGCCATAGAAGGTACCCGCAGAGAACCCGCCGCCAGTGTTTTCCAAGAATGTGGAGTTGGTGACATTGCCATTGAAGATGTCCCCGGAGAACCCGCCGCCAGCGTTCCCAAGGAATGCGCAGTCGGTAATGTTGCCAGTGAAAGTGCCAACGTTGAGCCCGTTGCCTTTGTAGTACGTCGTGTTTCCCCTGAATGTAGAACCACTAATATCACCAATGAAGGTACTCACAGAAAACCCGCCGCCAGCGTTTCCTTCGAATGTGGAGTTAACGATGTCACCTTTGAAGGTGCCCCCCCAGAACCCGCCGCCAGAGAAACTTTCGGGATGATTTCCCGTGAAATCGCAGCCGGTGATCTTGCCATAGCAGTCACCATTCACACGGAACCCGCCGCCAGTGTTTTCTGCGAATGTGCAGCCGCTGATGATGCCATAGACATTGCCATTTACATAAACCCCGCCGCCGGAATTGGAATTGGAAGTAGAATTTCCCGTAATGACACATCCGGTGAGTGTTACACTGGTCCCTACCGTTCCAGTTGAACTATCGAGTTCCACCGCGCCCCAGGTACCGACCATTCCGGAAAGCGTCAGGTCCTGAATCGTAATGTTTGCCAGTTTTTGCGCGTAAAGAAGAGCCTTCGTACTGCCCGAATTGAACGCTCCGCTGATAATGCACTTGTCCGCCCCGTCGTCACCTTGCAGAGTCATGCCTTCCCGCAGTGTGATGGGGAATACCTCAAATTCGCTGGCCGGACGCGGTGTGCCGTCAGCGTAACGGGGATTACAGTCATAGGTGCCCGCCTTGATATGAATTGTCCACGGGTTGGGCAAGCTCTGGCTGATTAACATCGCATAGTGGATTGATTTGAACGGGTCCGCCTCGGTGCCCGTGGTCGTGGAAGTGTTTGTCCCCCTGGCCTGATCGACATAGATAACCGTAGCTGGCGGTGGTGGGGGGCCCTTGGATACCGTCAGGTCCACTGGTGCTCCGCATGCCATTATCGTGCCAGCCGGAGGTGACTGGCTGATGACCACGCCATAGGCGACGGTCGTGCTAATGACTTCCAAGATCGGGCCCCCCGTGAGCCCTGCATTGGTGATGTCTGCGGATGCCGCCGACTGGGTCATGCCCACGAAGTTGGGTATGGGCGGCGGTGGGCCTTGTGAAACCACCAGTGCCACCGCACTGCCATACGGCACCGATTGTCCCGATGGCGGGTTCTGGCTAATGACCACACCGGTCGCGACGGTGTCGCTGCACTGCGGCGTCACCGTGCCGGTGGTCAGGTGCGCGCCGGTGAGTGTCGTGCCCGCCGCCGACTGGGTCTGACCCACGACGCTGGGCACGATCACGGGGCACATCCCCGTCGAAACCACCAGCGCCACCTCGCTTCCATACGGCGTCTGCTGGCCCGCCACTGGTGTCTGGCTGATGACCTGACCGTTTGCCACCGTGTTGCTGCACTGTTGCGTCACCGCGCCGATGGTCAGGTGCGCGCCGGTGAGTGTCGTATCCGCCGCAGACTGGGTCTGGCCCACCACGTTGGGCACGATCACAGGGCACATCCCCGTCGAAACCGCCAGCGCCACCGCGCTTCCATACGGCGCCTGCTGGCCCGCCGCTGGTGTCTGGCTGATGACCTGACCGTTTGCCACCGTGTTGCTGCACTGTTGCGTCACCGCGCCGGTGG
>CAIXUF010000471.1 GCA_903922535.1 Candidatus Hydrogenedentota bacterium | reverse complement strand
TTCATGAACCGGGTGACGGGCGGGCAGCCCGCGAACTATGCCGTCTATTTCGACCTGCTTCCCGCAGGCACCCGTCCCGCGAAACAGGAGCCGCGCGCTTTCTTGGGCGACGGACTGAACCGGTGCGCGCCGGTCGGCGATTCGACCACCGGCCTGATCCATTCGCGCGTGGACATGGCCGATTGGGACGGCGGCGGATTGTTGGACTTGGTCGTGGGATGCGCGCGCGGCGGCGTGCTGTGGTACCGCAATGAGGGCACGCGCACGGCGCCGTCCTATCCCTGCGCCCGACTGCTGTTCACCAGCGACGGCAAACCGATCGATGTGGGCTGGAGTTCGGCGCCCAAGGTGGTGGATTGGGACGGCGACGGGTTGCCGGATCTGTTGTGCGGCGCGGAGTGGAACCGCGTGCTCTATTACCACAACACCGGCAGGCCGGGCGCGCCCGTGCTCGAATATGCCGGATTCATCAAGACGGACGACGGCGTGCCGCTGCACGTGCCCTGGAAGCCGAGCCCGGAAACGCAGCCCTATTTCACGTACACGCGCGATTACTATCCCGTGCTTGAAGCGGTGGATTGGGACGGCGACGGCGATGTGGACCTGCTCGCGGGCGGTTATGTCACGGGCCGCATCTATCTCTTTGAAAACACTGCCGGGCCGGGCAAAACGCCCGTGCTGCATTTTGTCGGCGCCGTGGAGGCCGACGGGAAACCCATCGACGTGGGCTGGGCCGCCGCGCCGACGGTTGCGGACATCGACGGCGACGGCGATCTTGACCTTATCTCGGGCTGCATGCCCATGACGGCGGGCGGCGGCGACTCCTCGTCGAGCGAGCACTTCCTGTATTTCTACCGCAACGTCGGCACGTGCGCGAAGCCGGTCTTTCATGAGGAGCGCCTGCCCCGGAAAGGCGCGTTCCCAGCCGCCAGCCTCGGCACGCCGCGCCTCGCGGATTGGAACGGCGACGGGCTGCTCGACCTCGTGGTGAGCGCCGGTCCGCAGATGTACCTGTACCGCAACGTCGGCACCGCCACCGAGCCGTGTTTCGAGGCCGACACGCCGCCGCTGTCCGCGACCTGGGGCAGCGCGAGCATCGCGGCCACACAGTTCCTCGACTGGAACGGCGACGGCAAAGTGGACGCCGTCAACGCGCCGTTCGTGGCGTTCAACACGGGACAGGGCAATCCGGGCGTGTTCGGCGCGCCCTTCTCCATTCTCAAGGAAGGCCAGACCATCTCGCATTTGTCAGGCATCGGCGACGACTGGTGCTGTCCGCGTTTGTATGACCTGGACGGCGACAGGCGCATCGATTACATGGACGCGGACCACGCCGGGCACTTCTGGTGGCACCGCAACGCCGGCACGAAGGACAACCCGGAGATGGACACGCAGGGCGTTCTGCTCGCGCTGACGGATGGAAAGCCCGTGAGTGTCGGGGAAGGCATGGAGGGTTTCGATGCCTTGCAGGGCGCCCGTGCCACCTACGCGGTCGGAGATATTGACGGCGACGGGCGGCCCGACCTGGTGGCTGTTAATGCGAAGGGAATCATCACCTGTTTTCACCAGGCGCAGCCTGAGAAGTCCGGCGCGCCCCCAACCTTTGACCCGGGCGAACAGGTCGGGAAATTGCAGACCTACGGCGCGCTGTCGGTGGCCGATTGGAACAACGACGGCCGGCTGGACATCGTTGCGGCGTCAAGCTCCGAGGACGCGACCGTGTTTCTCGGGCGAGGGCCGGGCGCGGACACGCCCTTCGAACCAGCCAAGCGCATTCCGCTGCCCACGGCACCCTTTGGCGCGGGCCAGCCTGTTGTCGTGGCGGACTACAACGGCGACGGCGACCAGGACATCATTCTGTACACAAGCTACGGGTACATGTGCTTCTACGAACGAACCTTCATTGAGCGGGGATATGACAAGGGAGAGGTAATCGCGGTCGAGAAGCAGCGGTGAAGACATGGCATTTACCCCAAAGCGCGGCCACATAACTTTTGGGTGAAGATCTGCGATTACCGCTAAAAGTGATAGGCATATAGTTAATATGGACTCCTTGCCCGCTTTGTGATAACCTGTTCTTGCTCAAAACATTATCGC
>CAIXUF010000470.1 GCA_903922535.1 Candidatus Hydrogenedentota bacterium | reverse complement strand
CTCGCGAAGACGGACGCCGTTGGCGCTGTCGCGGTGTCTGGAGATTCCCGCAGTGTGCCCCTGTGGATTTCACACTTCGACACCACGCCATTGCGCCAGGCACGGATCTCCTGGACGGTCAGGACGGCCACAGACACCCTCGCCGGGGGAAGCCTCGCGCCGTTCGATGCTGATGCCGGCGATGTCAAAGAACTCGGCGCGTGCACCTTTGTGGTTCCCGAGCTTGGCAAGCCCGTGCATGCCGTCTTCGAAGCGGCACTCGATGGAACCGATGTCGTGAATTCATGGGACTTCTGGTTCTTCCCGAAACGCGTCGAGAAGCGGGGTGACGGCATCGCGGCCACCGGGGATCTCTTCGATGTGCTCTCAGCGCGCTATCCCGGCATTGTCCGGCTGGGAACGCCCGAAGCGAAAGCCGCCCTCCTTGTCATCGGTTCCTGGGACCATCCCGCCCTCATTGACGCCAACAAGAAAGGCAAGCGCGGCATCATGATCGGCCCGGCCGGGGGCGAGCCCAATGTCACACTTGGCTGGTGGTCGCTGGGCGACCAAATCGGGACGGCGTTTGCCCGCCATCCGGTGTTTGGTGATCTTCCGCACGACGGGAAACTGTCCCCCTTATGGTTCCGTCTCATCAAGCGGGGCCAAGCGTTGCCCATTGATCCGAAATTCGGCGAGTTCCAGCATTTTGCCGTCGGCGAAGGCCAGAAGCAGTATTTTACCTACCTCTTCCAGAAACAGGGACAAGACGGGGAAAGACTGCTGATCACGCGGGGCGTTGATCTGCTGGCCGACACGCCCGAAGGGGCCTGTCTTCTGGATGGGATGATCGACTACGTCCGAAGCGACGCGTTCCTCGCCAAGCCGTCGGAAGTCCGGATTGACCCGGCAATGCGACGCCCGTAATGGCGCGTTCTGGTTCGACTGGTTGCGCGAGAGGCGGCGGCAAGTCTACACTCACCACAGTCGAGACTGTACGCAGCATGAAATTGGAGGCAATCACAGTGAAACGCCGCACATTTCTACAGGCCGGACTTGGGGCCGCCGTCATGGCGGCCGGCATTTCCCGCGCCGAAGCCAGTGAGGAGCACAAAATGAACATCGTTCTCGCAGCAGACCCCTTCGCCATCGAACTTAAGGACGCCGTCAAGGAGCATCTGGAGAAGAAAGGCTACACGGTGCTGGACGTTGGCGCAGCCAAGGACAAGGAAATACCCTATTACGACTCGGCCCCCGTTGCGGCCAAGCTGCTGCAGGGCGGGAAGGCGGAGCGCGGCATCCTCTTTTGCGGCACCGGCGCGGGCATGTGCATCGTCGCCAACAAGTTCAAGGGCGTGAACGCGGTGTGTGTGGAGTCGGTATTTTCCGCAAAGATGGCCCGCGCCATCAACGACTCCAACGTCATCACCCTCGGGGCAATGATTGTTGCGCCGTGGATGGCCAAAGCGATGGTGGACACGTGGCTCGACACGAAACACACCGAGGGGCTGGACAGTTTCGCCGGGTTCCTCAAGGACGCCTGCGTGAAGGTGAACGCCCTCGACACCGGGCAGTGACGCGCGGGAATCGGGTGGCACGCGGTTTCTTCTGAACAGATCCACCCCTATGTATGTCTGCGCTGAAAGCGTTGTCCGGACCCTTTGCTCCATAACCCGGTTGGGGTATCCGAACAAAGGACCGATGCCTCCGGCGGGACAAGGGGATCCAAACCTTTAATCGGGCGGGCTGGTGCTCTGGTGTGTTCTGGTGGCGCCGTTGCGCACTGTGAAGGAACCAGGAGACATGCACATGCGGCTGATGGGATTGGGCATGACAACGCTTCTGCTCACGGGATTTGCCATGGCGGCGGATTTCGATGTGAAGCTCCTGCAAAGCAGGGACGCGCCTGAAAACAGCTTCTGGTTGCACAAACTGGACCCGACCAAGATGACCATCGGCCTGGGCGCGCCGCAGCCGGACCGCAATCTCTCGGGCAGGCCCATCACGCTGAAAGGTGTCGTCTATCCGCACGGGCTGGGAACGCATGCAGTGAGCGAGATCGGCATTGACCTCAAGGGTGTGGCCACGCGCTTTGTGGCGATGGTCGGTGTGGACGACGAGACGCTGGGCAAGGGCTCGATGCGCTTTCAGATTTGGGTGGACGACCGGGACGCGTTCGATTCGGGCGTGCTGCGGGGCAATGACGATCCAAAACTGGTGGATATTGACACCACCGGCGCCAAGCGGATGGACGTGCTGGTTTCGGACGCAGATGACGGCATTGACTCCGACATGGCCGACTGGGCCGGGGCGATGTTCTTCTTTGTGCCGGGCGCGACGGAAAAGCCGCAGGCGGTGGTGGGTTTTCCAGACCCGGCCATGCCCATCGCGTCGAGCATCCCCGCGCTGGAACCGCAGATTCACGCGCCGCATATCACTGGCGCGACGCCGGGGCGGCCGTTTCTGTTTCAAGTGCCCGCCACAGGCGAAGGCCCACTGGAATATGCGGCGGAGCACCTGCCAGAGGGGTTGTCCATAGACGCGAAGACCGGCGTGATTTCCGGCGCGATGGCGGCGGAAGGCACGACAAAGGTGATGCTGCACGTCAAGGGACCGAAGGGCGGGACACAACGCGGGCTTACCATCGTCGGCGGCAAGGACAAACTGGCCTTGACCCCGCCGATGGGTTGGAATTCATGGTTTGTCTGGGCGGGGCACGTGGACGATGCGAAGGTGCGCGCGGCGGCGGATGCCATGGCAAGTACCGGACTAGTCTCGCACGGCTATCAGTATGTTGTGATTGACGACACTTGGCAGGGTCCACGCAAAGAAGACGGCGAAATCACGGGCAACGAGCGCTTTCCCGACATAAAAGCCCTGGGCGATTATGTTCACAGTCGGGGGCTGAAATTCGGCATCTACACCTCCCCCGGTCCCGGCACCTGCGCCGGCTATCCCGGAAGTTGGCAGCATGAGGAACAGGACGCGAAGACCTACGCGCAGTGGGGTGTCGATTTCGTCAAGAGCGACTGGTGCTCCTACGGCTACATCGTCAAGGGCGACAAAAGCCTGGAGGCGATGCAGAAACCCTTTAACCTGTTCAAGGCGGCGATGGACAAGACCGGCCGCGACGTGGTTTACAGCCTGTGCCAGTACGGTATGGGCGAGGTGTGGAAATGGGGTGCCGAAGTGGGCGGCAATATGTGGCGCACCACGGGCGATGGCGGCGATGTGTGGGGCGTGATGACCCAGATCGGCTTCGGCCAGGACGGGCTGGCGCAGTATGCCGGGCCGGGCCACTGGAACGACGCGGACATGATTCAGGCGGGGCTGTTGGGCATGTCGTCCAAACCGCGTCCCTCGAACCTGACGCCGAACGAGCAAATCACGCAGATGACGCTGTGGAGCCTCCTCGCCGCGCCGCTCATGCTCAGTTGCGATTTGACCCAGTCGGACCAGTTCACCCGCGATCTCCTCATGAACGACGAGGTGCTGGAAGTGGATCAGGACCGGCTTGGCCAGGCGGGACATAGCTGTTCCAAGGAGGGCCAATTGGAGGTCTGGGCGCGGACGCTTTCCGACGGCACGCTGGCGGTGGGCCTGTTTAACCGTAGCCGCAAAAACGCGACGGTTACGGCCAAATGGAGTGACCTTGGCCTGACCGGCGCGCAGCCCGTACGCGACCTTTGGCAACACAAAGACTTGGGCATGTCTGCGGGCGGCTACAGCGTGGAAGTGCCGCGCCACGGCGCGGTGATGGTGAAGGTGGGACAGGCGAAGGCGTGATGGGAGAAATGGGAATGGGATGGAATGGGAGTCATGGGAGAAGGCCCATGCAGTCAGGGCATGACGGTGATGAAGATGGGGTCTTGTCCCGGGGTGATGCGCGTGGAACCTGGCGGGGGTGACGGAAGAACATGGCCGTACAAATCGGTGACCCGTTCCATCGTGCCTGAAACGGGGAGTTCGACTTCCGGCACATCGAGCAGCCCCAGCCCCAGTGGTCCGTTGGGCTTGCGGGTCCACAACGCCCACACCTGCTTGCCGTCGGGCAGGGAAAACTCAAACGCCTCCACGAAGGCTCCCAGATTGGAAGACCGTTGGAAGTGCGCCCCGGCCAGCAGCGAGGCGGTTGCTGCGAGCGCGCTGTAAGCGGGTTTCGTACTCAGGTCGTGGTGCAACACGCCGAAATTCTGCTCTCCATCGGCGGGGTCCGTGCCGTCATCCACGAAGTCATAGTTGATGACCACGTCAATCCCTTCAGCGAAGAGCGTCAGGTAGCTGCGCGCAAGCATGCCGCCTTGTGCGGCCTCGGAAACGCCATTGTTGTTGGTGGAGGTCTGGAACCCGACTTCAGACACCCAGACGGGCACGTTCAGGCCGTATTCCGCCATCATCACGCGCAGTTTGCGGATGTCCTGCCGCTCGTTGGTGGCGTCGGTGGATTCATGGCCCGAATAGGGATGGATGGAAAGCACGTCCATCCATGCGCCGCCACCGGCATCCAACACGGCGCGGATGAAATCGAGATCCACCCCTGATGTGGCGCAGCCGACCACCTTTGCGGTGGGGTCGGCCTGCTTGATGGCGGTGTGGGCCGTGCGCAGCAGTGCGGCGTAGGCCTGGGGATTGCATTCCGGCGGCCAGAAGAGGCTCCCGTTGGGTTCGTTCCACACTTCCCAATAGTGGACCGAGTCGTGGTAGCGGTTCACCATGGACGCGGCAAAGCGCGCATAGTCTTCGCGTTCGGTGTCCGTTGCCGGGGCGTTGGTCCCGGCAGACCAGGGCGTGTCATAGGCAAGCAGGCCCAGAATCGAGATGTTCTTGTTCCGTAGAGACTGCACCGCATGGTCATACGCGGCCAGGGTGTCCGCGTCCTGTGCGCCCCGTTCCGGTTCAATCCACTCCCAGTGGAACTCTTCCCGCGTCCATTGAATACCCGCGTCGGCGGCCGACGCCACAATGGCATCCATGCGGTCAAAATCGTGGAGCGTCCGGCACAAATACAAGCCGCCGCCAAAGCCGGTTGCGTGGGGCTGCACAGGCAGTGCTTTCGGGCAGCCGCTCAGGGTGCAGACGGCAATGACCACAGTTATGGCGCCGACAACGCCTGTTCTCATGACGGCTCGTCCGTGTGTTTTCATGTCACTTTTTCACCTGGGTAGTTGGGCGAATAGAGAAAGGGTCCTGGACGCTTGGCCAGTTGGCCGTCCTTGACGAAGGGCTCGCCCCGCTCGGCAAGGTGCCCGACAAGCCGGTCACGCCACTGCTTCACCTCTCCGGCGCGCTCCGTAAGTGACGCCAGATCGCGGGTTTCCATGGGGTCGGCTTCGAGGTCGAAGAACTGCTCTGAACCGTCACAAGCATGGAAGATATACTTGCGTTTGCCGTCGGTGAGCGCGTTCCAATGGTTAATCTTGTCGTAACAGATGTCGTGCTCCAGGTCGATGAATTCGCGCCAAGGCGCGGCGTTGTCGCGGGCCAGCGCCAGCAGGCTGCACCCGTCCAGTTTCTCCGCGCCTGGTGCGCCCGCCGCCTCCATGAAGGTGGGCAGCACATCCCGCAGTTCGGTCGGCTTGGCACACACTTGGCCCGCCGCGCCGCCCATGCCTTTCGGGCAGCGCAGCAGCATGGGAATGCGCGCCGAGGGCTCGTAGGCATAGGACTTGCGCCACAGGTTATGGTCCCCGGTCATGTCGCCGTGATCGGCGGTGAACACGACAAGCGTGTTGTCCAGCCAGCCGCGCTTGTCGAGCGTGTCCATGATGCGGCCAATCTGCTCGTCGACGAACGACACGGACCCGTAATAGCCCTGCCGCGCGATGCGCACGGCCTTCTCCCCCATGTCCCCGTGCCAGACGGCGTCGGTTTTGTCGCTGCGCGGGGCGTACTTTTGCGACCAGTCGGCATGCACCGCCGCCGGGATCGGCGCATCCTCGTACATCCGCCAGAAGCGCTCGGGCGGGTCGTAGGGGCTGTGCGGACGGGCAAAGGACACCTTCAGGAAGAACGGGTCGGCCTTGTCGTATCCTTCCAGGAATTTCACGGCCGTGTTGCCCATCCATGCCGTCGGGTGAAGCCGTTCCGGCAGGGCATAAGGCTTGGCGGTATAGTCGTTCCAGCCGATGCCGGTGGCCCGATAGTTCAGCGTGGGCGCCTCGGACATGAACCAGGACAGATAGTCGCTGCGGAAATCGATTGTCTCCACCCGGCTCGACTCGTCCAGAATCATGTCGTGAAAACCGTGGCCGCCGCGCTGCGGGTGGAAATGCATCTTGCCGATGCCCATCGTGTAATACCCCGACTCCGCCAGGACGCGCGGCATTTCAACCGGATATTTCTCCGCCACTTTGCCGTAGCCGAGCATGCCGTTGCGCCAGGGTCCCAGCCCCGTCAGCAGCGCCGCGCGCGCGGGCGTGCAGGTGGGTGTGCAGGAATAGGCATGGGAGAAACGCACGCTATCGCCCGCGATGGCGTCCAGGTTCGGCGTCTTGACCATGGGGTGCCCGTCGGCACCCAGACAGTCACCGCGGAACTGATCCGCCATCAGGAGCAGGATATGGGGACGGTTTCCCCCATTTGCCGCACGAGCCAGGCTGATGTTGAAACAGGAGGCGGCGGCAACGCCGCCCGCAGCAGCCAGAAAACGGCGGCGGCTCATGGAAACGTTTTTCGCCATCTGAAACCTTTCCAAAGCGTGAAGGGTCTGCCTATTGACCGCCACAGTATCCTATACTGGTGTGGACGGAAGAAAGCAGAGACCCCACCGGCGACGGCCGCAAAACAAGAGGAAGTGTTCATGAACAGGATGTTGCGCAAAGGATTCGTTTGGATTTGCTGCGTTGTGTTGTCCGCCGCGATGGCGGGCGCAGAAGGAACGGCCTTCACCTGGGTCAATCCCGCCGCAGTGCAGGAGGTGGCCTCAGGCACACGGACCGAGGCCAACGCGGCTTGGTGGGGCTTCAACGGTGAGGACGTGACTGACAGCCTCCAGGCGGCAATCAACTCGGGCGCAAAGCGCCTGGTGGTGCCCTACACCGGGCAGGAGTGGATTGTGCGGCCGATCACACTGGCCGGCAACCAGGAGATCGTCTTCGAACCGGGCGTGGTGATTCGCGCGAAGAAAGGCGAATTCAAAGGCGGCGGCGATTCGCTGTTCACCGCCACGGGCGTCAAGAACCTCTCCCTGCTCGGCTACGGCGCGACGTTCAAGATGAACAAGCCCGATTATCAAAGCAAGCCGTACAAGAGGGCTGAATGGCGGATGACGCTGGACCTGGGCGCCTGCACGAATGTGACCGTGGCCGGACTGCGCATGGAAAGCAGCGGCGGTGACGGCATTTATGTGGGCGCGAAGGGCGGCGAGCATCCCTATTGCGAGAACATCACCATTCGGGACGTGGTCTGCATGGATCATCACCGCCAGGGCATCAGTGTCATCAGCGCGGTCAATCTGCTTATAGAGAACTGTGTGTTTAGCGGCACCAAGGGCACCGCGCCGCAGGCGGGCATCGACCTTGAACCCAACGACGCAAAGGAACGCCTGTCAAACTGTGTCATTCGGCGCTGCCAATTCGACAACAACGCCGGTGCCGGGATGGACGTCTATCTCAATGCGATGAAGGGCGGCACTCCCGAACCCATCTCCGTTCTGTTCGAGGACTGCGTGGCGCGCGGCAACGGCGAGGAGGGCATGGTGGTCGGCGCGCTCCCGCCGGACGGCCCAAAGGGCACCATAGAATTCAAGAACTGCACCGCCGAGGCGGTGCGCCGTCCGGCAGCGCAGGTTTTCGACAAGGCCGCGGAGGGCGCTTCGGTAAAGTTCACGCACTGTTCCCTCAAGGCCGGCGCCGACGACACGGGCCGCGAGGCGGCGCCAATCATTTTCGGTGTTCGGCGGACAAAAGATCCTTTCTCCTTTGGCGGCGTGGAATTTGAAGCGTGCCACGTGTACACGTCCACCGACCGTCCTGCCGTGCGCGTCATACGCCGCCAGGAGGGCCAGTCCATCACCGGCATCCGGGGAACGCTCTACGTGCACAACGTCCATGGTGCCATGCTGGAAACACCGGACAACATGGCATTTCCCGACCTGAAGCTGGTTTCGGCGCAGTAGCGGCCGTTTTGCCGGCGTTTTGCCGCGGGCTGCCGCGTTACAGGCCTTTCAGGCCTGTCGCAGAACGAAGCCACCGCCCGCGCATGGGCAATTCTTCGGCGATTTCAGACGAAAACACCCTCCGCGCCAAGGCGCGGAGGGTGTTCATTTCTTGGCTGCGGGTTAACCGGCTACTCCTGGAAAGGTGCTTTCAGGCTCTTGTTCACGAAGTCCCAGTTCACCACATCCCAGAATCCCTCAATGAACTTGGGCCGAAGATTGCGGTAGTCAATGTAGTAGGCATGCTCCCACACATCCAGGGTGAGGAT
>CAIXUF010000469.1 GCA_903922535.1 Candidatus Hydrogenedentota bacterium | reverse complement strand
CGAGGCATCCCACTACCGGACCGCGGCGGGCGGCGAGATCGACCTCATCCTGGAAGGCGACTTCGGGCTGCTTCCCATTGAGGTCAAATACGCCCAGACCGTGCGGGCCCGGGAGCTGCAAGCGCTCGACAACTTCCTTGCCGATTCCAAGTGCAAGTTCGGACTCGTGATCAATAACGACGAACGGCCGCGCTTCTACACCGAGCGGATTCTGGGCATGCCGTTCGCCTGCATTTGACGCGCCATCGACCGGATCTCTTCCCGAACGCTTGCGCACAGCGCCCTGGGCGCCAGCACCCGGACGTGCGGCCCCCACGACAACACCCAACGCTGGACCTCGTAAAGCCCCTTGGCTGGAAACGACAGCTCGATCTCTCCGCACCGGCGGCGGCGAATGATCTGGCGCGGGTTCCATTCGCGCTCCTCCACCCAGCGGGCAACATCCTTCGAAAACAGCAGCCGCACCAAGTGCGACTTGTTCTCCCCGGAGAACCGCCCAAAGGTGGCTGTCATAAGCTCCTCGGCGCCGAAGTCTGCCGGAACCTGGAATGAATCGCCGGTCACACTCGCCCGCTCGATCCGGGCCATGGAGAATTGCCGCACGTCCGTGTGCCCGGCATGCACTCCAAACAGGTACCATTCCCCTTGCAAATTGGCGACGTGGTACGGATTGACCCGCGATTCCTTGCCGGCGTCCGTTGCCGTCGTTTCCGCCGTCCGATACCGCATCCGCAATGTTCTCTGATCGCACAATGCCCGGATCACGGCTGTCCAGTTCTCCGGCGTGACCGGCTTGGCAGGCGGCCCGCGGAACGAGAAGCGGTTAAACAGGTTCTCCGGCCTGATGCGGACCTTGTCGGGCAGCAGGTCGGCGAGCTTATCGAATATCTGGCCGAGTTGACGCGCGATCGGCGTGCCGCGGTACTGCTCCAGAACACGCGCCCCCAGCATCACGGCCAGGATTTCGCCTTCCGAAACCAGGATGGCCGGCATGGACCATGTCGGTTCGGTGAAGCAGAACGACTTGCGTTCCCGGTCATATTCGATCGGGGCCTTCATCTGGTCGCGCAGGAAATCGATGTCCCGTTGGATCGTCTTCTGCGAAAGCTCCCACTCCGCGGCCAGCGTCAGGCAGTTGATTGACGGCCGCCCCGACCGGATCATTTCGACCAGTTCCGTCAAACGCCTGAACTGCGACTTGCTTCGTTTCATGATATATGCACACTGAACATCCCGCCAATCTGGCGGCAGATATCCACAGCGCTTTTGACAATTGGTTTGGCCGTCTCGCGTGTTGCGGTTTCCCCAGGATATCTAAAGTTCACGGCGAAACTGTTCAGCGCGTTGAGAGCCGGGCGAAACAATTCCCATAGCGGTTCCACGGGCAAAGCAAGGTCCAGAAGCTGTTCAAGATCGTGGGTCTTGGCGAAACGGATATCTGCTTCAACCAGCCTCGCCTTAAGCAGCTTTTCGACAGCCTGTTGGGCGTGAAAACAGGCGGCATCATAATTGGGTTGTTGCCGTGCGCGCAGTTCGCGACGGGCGGTGGCAAGGTCTGCCACTGCCTTGTCAACCCACTCCTGTGTGATTGCCTTCATAAAGAACCTTGCCTTGTGAAAGGATGTCTTCGACAAAGAAGTCACCCATTGCCAGTCGTTGCCGGAGCGTTTCGGGGCTTCGCACAATGAGATCGAGCGGAAAACCGGCGCGGACCGTTTGGCGAATGCGTGCCGCCTGCACAGCAGCCGGCCCATCGTGAGGCATGACTACCAGCAGATCCACATCGGAATCCTCGGTGGGATGTCCATGCGCATAGGAACCGAAAAGCACGATCCGTTCCGGATGGAACTGGTCTACAACTTTCTCCACAAAATTCTGTATGTT
>CAIXUF010000468.1 GCA_903922535.1 Candidatus Hydrogenedentota bacterium | reverse complement strand
TTCAGGGTGATGCGTTCCTGCCGGGGCGCCACGGCCCTGTGGTCGACGGTGATGTTCACATCAAGCGAGTCGGCGGCGAACTCAAGGATCTCGGAGAGGTGGATGTCTTCGAAGGCCAGGGAGGTTGTCTGCTGGAGCACCGGATCACTGCTGTCGTCCCCGTCGTTCAGCCGGGTGAACCCGTCGGCGTCGAGCAGCGCGGGGGAACTGACTGTAATAACGCCGTTGTTCATGGCGAAATCCAGCCCGAGCGGGCGGCACAGGGTTCGCAGGGCATCGCCAAGGGAGACATTCCGGACGTCGATGTAGGGCACATGGCCGTCGGTCGCGAAATCCGGAGTTGTGCCGGGCTGGGAGTGGGGCGACACAACGCGGGGGTCGAGGGCGATGTTCAGATCATGGGAGTCGCTAATGAACGAGAAGATCTCAGCAAGCTGGATGTTCTCGAATTCCATGCTGACCGGCCGCTCGAGCGCGCGTTCGATGTCGCCGCGCCGGTCCTTTGGTTTTGCCGGCGTTCCGGCCGCGGGGGAAGCGGCTTCGGGTGCCGACTGTGCAACGGGCATGGATGCTTCCGCGGGGGCGACGGGATCCGGGCTTTGCTTCTGTATTGTTTCGGCGACAGAGGCAGGTTGAGTCTCGGTCAATTTCGTCGGAGTGGCCGGGACGGGCGTCGTCGAATGGGTTGCCTGCGTTTCGGGCCGGAGGGCCAGCGTTCCGGCGGCGCCCAGCGCGATGATTGCCGCCGCGGCCAGCAGTCCCTTGAGCGAGATGAGGCCGTGCATGCCGGCGACGCCCATTCCGACAGCGGCCGCAGCGGGGCCCGCCACAGCCAGTTTCCCAAGCAGGGCCGCAAGCCCGGCGGGGACGGCTTCGCTGTTGTTGGCCAGCAGGAAGGCGGAAAGCCCAGCCGCCGTGACCGTGACTCCCTGTCGTTTGAGACTGGCGCGGACGCGTTCGACGCCCTGGCCAATGCGGTAGGTGACCGTCTGGCGCGACACGCCGACGGATTCGGCGATGGCCTCGTGCGTCTGGTTTTCCAGGTAATGGGCCACCAGGGGCTGGCGCAGCTTTTCCGGCAGCGCGGCAATGGCCCTGTCCACGTGGGCGTAGAGGTCTTCGTCATGTGGATCGGTCACGGGCGCGGCGCTTTCCGCGAACCGGTCCTCCCGTGCCTGCCTGCGACGCCGGGCTTCGATGCGGTTGAAGGAGAGATTGGTGGCAACGCGGTGCAGCCATGCGCCGAGATAGGCGCCGGGCTTGTCCCCGGCGCGCACCAGCGCCTCGAAACATTCCTGGGCGACCTCCTCTGCGTCGCTTGGATTGCGAAGGATGCGGCGGGAGGTGTTGTACACCATGGTGGCATGGCGCATGGCCAGCGTGCGGAAAGCTTCGGCGTCCCGGTGCTGCACCCACAGTTGCAGGAGGGATTGATCCGTGGCGTTCATGTCTTGTCCTCCGGTTGATTCTACTCCAATAACAGCGCGAACGCCGACTTGGCCAAAGTCCCCTTTACGGCAACTGGGAGAACAGGTGGAGAAACAGAGACACCGTTCCCCGAACGGGATCAGACAGACGTCATGGCCGCGCGCGCACAGATCAAGTACCCGACGCGGCGAGAAATGAGCCTGCGGTATCGTGCCAGGCATGGTTCATTCTTTCACCGCCTCCTGTTTTCGCTGCCATGCTTCACTTGGCAGTTGTGGTGCTCCGGAATCCCTGAGCAAATCCAAACCGGGGCGGGCGGGACACAAGCGCCACCCTTGGATGGGCCACGTCTACTTCCGCAACGTGACCACCCGAAGTGTCGTCGGTGGCGGCGGCGGTCCTTCTCGGGGCTGATCGCGGTTGGGACCGAGGGTTTCCCATCGGAGAACATGGCGGATGTCGGGATTGTCACCGGCACCGAGATCGTTGGCCTGACGCTCGGTCATCCCGGGGGTGTCGCTTTCGAGATCGTCGATGTCTGCGGCGGTGGGGGAGGGAAGCTTGGTCACGCCGAGCGGTTTCAGGGTGTCCTCGTCGATGCGCCAGGTTCCGGCGCCGTATTCCTTGTGCGTGTAACTGAGTTGAAGGGCGCCGTCTTTGTCAACCGTCACGCCTGACAGGTGGATTTCGGTGATGATGGCGCCGCCGCCGCCGAATTCCCAGCGGTACTTCCAGTCGGTGAGCAAATGGCTTTTCCATGCGCCGTCTTCGAAGCGGGTGTTGTAGATCTGGGTGTTTCCCGAACCGTCGAATTTGTGGTAACTGACGATGACGCGGTGGTGGGAATCGAAGCCGAGTTTGACGTTGCCGTTGAGGAGGCCGCCCTTGACGGGCACGGGGTCAACAATGTCGGCGTTCTCGACGGTCATGGGCAGGGTCAGCGCTTTGCCCGCGGCGCTCTCCCAGTGCTGCATGTCTTTGCTCCGGGCATAGCAGACATCGTGGTTGGTTGCACAGTCCCCGGTGTCGCGCCAGACCCAGCAGAGATGGCAGTACCCGTCCGGTCCCTTGACGGGTCCGTAAAAGTACGCGTTCATCTTTCCGCCGCCCGTGGTCAGCGGCGTGTCGAGCAGGCGGCTCCATTTCTGGGCTTTCAGATCGTACTTGTTGAAGATCTGGTCGCCGTTCCCGCTTTGGCCGTCACGGTAGGTAAACAGGAGTTCTCCCTCTGGGCCGCGTATGGAGGGGAGGAAATCGGGATAGGTCACGCGGTCTTCGCGTTCCCCGACCATCGGGGCGGGTTTGAACGTGGTGACGTCCAGCGGCGCTTCGGTCCGAAAATACACCAGGGGCCTGCCGTGCATGTTCCCGCTGAGGTGAATGAAGCCCGCGTCGTCCACGGCCATCGTCACATAGTTGTGGCTGTCCCAGCCCAGTTTCTCCGGCAGTGCGACCCTCTGCCACTGGTCATCAGCGAGACGGCGCGCGGCGACCGTCATCTGGCGATCAGCGTCGTAGTACGCGACGAACTGGCGGTCGCCGCGGGTCAGCAGCGAAAAGCCCACAGGATGTCCGGACCAGACCTGGTCGACGGTGGTCTTTTCCACAATTTCGTCCGACTGCGATTGGACGGCGCATGCGGCAGCAAGCATGAACAGGGCAATGTTTCTGTGAAATGTTGCATGCATCTTCGTTGTCTCCGGGAAACGGCACTCCCGCTGTTCCATGCCAATCATACGGAGCGGGAGACAACAACACAAAACCGCGAACGGTGCAAGAACCCAGTCCCGCCCCGAAAGACTTGAACGAGAACTGGATTCGGGGGATGAGAGGGGAAGGACAACTACTTGGCGGGTTTCACGTCGTGACAACACAGGA
>CAIXUF010000467.1 GCA_903922535.1 Candidatus Hydrogenedentota bacterium | reverse complement strand
GTGTCGCTGCCGTTCACGCTCAGCATGACCGCCAGGGCGCCAGTCACGCCAACCTGGTTCCACGTGATGGTCTGCGTGTCGCGCAGCCGCCACGTCTCGCCGCCGTTCGGCGACGTGATCGTAAGGCTCACGCACGGGCCGCTGGCCACCACCAGGTTCACCGCGCTGCCGAGCAGCGCCGTGCCGCCCGACGGCGTCTGGCTGATAACATCGCCCGCCGCAACCGTGTCGCTGCACTCCGTCCCGACCGAGCCAACCGTCAGGTCGGCCGCAATTATTGCAGCCTCCGCCGCGGACTGCCCCAGGCCAACAACATTGGGAACATTCACTTCGCACAGGCCCGGAAGCACGGTCAATGCCACCACGCTGTCGGCCGTGTTGCCCGAAGCGTCCGTCGCGGTCACAGTCACGCTCGTCACACCCCGACCCACAGAGCTGTTCGCCGCCGGGGATTGGCCAAGCGTCACAAGACCGCCGCAGTTGTCGGCCGCCACAACGCCCACCGTGAAGTCAGGCACAAGCGCCGCGCACGAGGCATCGGCGTCAATCGTCTGCGCCACCGGCCCGCTCGTGAAGCCGGGCGCGGTAATGTCAAGTACCGTCAGCGCCACGACGCTCTCCGTCTTGTTGCCTGCAGCGTCGCTCGCCGTAACGGTCACGCTCGTCACGCCCTTGCCAACTGACGTGCCCACCGCCGGAGACTGGCTCAGCGCCACTAGTCCGCCGCAGCTGTCCGCCGCAACCACGCCCGCCGTGAAGTCCGGAACAAGCGCAGCGCACAGGCCGTCCGCGTCAATCGTCTTGTTTGCCGGAAGGGCCGTGAATGTCGGTGCCGACGCATCCACCACATGGACCACCCGCGTGAGCTCAACGGCGTGGTTGGAGTTGGGCATGCTGTAGTCTTCGCTGTTGTAGGTGATGACATAGTCGCCCGGCACTGCCGGGTCCACCATGTTACCGCCGATCTCGACATACGTCTCACCGACACACGTGTCCTGGCCGAACGCACCCTGCTCCTCGTACGTGCCGCCGCACTCCACAACGACCTCAGCGTCGCCGTAGAGCGTGATGACCGGTGGCGTTGTGTCTTCAACGGTCACTGTCCTCGCCGCCTCATCGGCGGCATTGCCGGCGGCGTCGATCGCGTTGTAGGTGATGGTGTAGTCGCGGAGCGAATGGTTGTCGATCGCTTCGCCGCCAACCGTGACGACCAGGCCGGTCGAGCAGTTGTCCGTCGCCGTGGCACCCGACTCACTGTATGGCGTGCCGCACTGCACAACAACGTGGGAATCGCCGTTGAGCAATATGACGGGCTTGGCGGCATCCACGAGCGTCAGCGCCACCAGGGTGTCGGCCGTGTTGCCCGCGGCGTCTTTCGCCGTGACGGTCACGGCGTGATCACCCGTGCCGTCGACGGTGGAACCCGCCGGCGGGGACTGGCGCAGCGTCACCAGACCGCCGCACGCATCCGCCGCCACAACGCCCGCCGTGAAGTCAGGCACGAGAGCCGCGCACGACGCGTCGGCGTTGAGGGTCGCCGGCACCGGCAGGGCGGTGAAGAACGGCCGGGTAATGTCCAGCACGGTCAGCGTCACCACGCTGTCCGTCTTGTTGCCCGCGGCGTCGGTCGCCGTAACGGTCACGGCGTGGGCGCCCTTGCCGTCGACGGCGCTTCCCGCCGCCGGGGACTGGCCCAACGTCACCGCACCGCCGCACGTGTCCGCCGCCACAACACCTTCCGTGAAGTCAGGCACGAGGGCGCCGCAGGAGGCACCCGCGTCAACGGACTTGTTCGTCGGCGCAGTGGTGAACACTGGCCCGGTCTTGTCAACCACGGTCAGCGTCACCGCGCTGTCCGTTTTGTTGCCCGCAGCGTCGATCGCCGTCACGATCACGGCGTGGGCACCCTTGCCGTCGACAGTGCTGCCCGCCGCCGGAGACTGGCTCAGCGTCACCAGACCGCCGCACGTGTCCGCCGCCACAACGCCCGCAGTGAAGTCGGGCACGAGGCCCTGGCACGAAGCGTTTGTGTCAGCCGTCTTGTCGGACGGCGCGGTCGTGAAGCCCGGCGGGGTGGTGTCGCGCACGGTCAGCGCCGCCACGCTGTCGGTCCGGTTGCCCGCGGCATCGGCCGCCGTCACGGTCACTTGCGTCACGCCCTTGGAGACGATCGCGCCGACCGGCGGCGATTGACTCAAAGTCACGGCCCCGCCGCAACTGTCCATTGCCGCAACGCCCGCCGTAAAGTCAGGCACGAGTGCCTGGCAGGAGGCGTTTGCGTCAACGGCGTGCGCCACCGGCAGGCTGGCGAAGACCGGCCCGGTCACATCCAGCACGGTCAGCGCCGCCTTGCGGGTGTCAACGTTGCCGTCGGCGTCGACCGCCGTCACGGTCACTTGCGTCACTCCCTTGGTGACGGGTGCATTCACCGCCGGTTTCTGGCTCAGCGTCACGGTGCCGCCGCAGGCATCCGCAGCCACTACACCCGCTGTGAAGTCCGGCACAAGCGCCACGCACGAGGCGTCGGCGCTTACAGTCTTCGCAACCGGCGGAGCGGTGAAGTTCGGCGGGTTGATGTCAAGCACGGTCAGCGTCACCTTGATTTCAGTCTTGTTGCCCGCGTCGTCGGTCGCCGTCACGGTCACGTCGTGGACTCCGTAGCCGACGGAACTGTACTTCTCCAGCGACTGGCTCACTGTCACGGCCCCGCCGCAGTTGTCCACCGCCGCAACGCCCGCCAGGAAATTGGGCACAAGCGCCGCACACGAGGCGTCCGCGTCCACGGTCTGCGCCACCGGCACGGAGGTAAACACCGGCGCGGTGGTGTCCGCAAAGATTGCCGTCACCGTGATGTCCGCCGACACGGCACGATCCGTGCGCGCGGCAGTCGTCACGCCGTCGCTCCACCTGACAAAGCTGATGCATGTGTCGGGCACCGCCGTCACCTGTGTGCCGTCATGGCCATGGACCACATACTGCGGCGAGTCGCCGACGAGCACGCCTTTTGCGCCCGCGGTGTAGGTCAGTTTGTAGGTGGGCATCCCCGTGGTTGTCCATGTGGAGTTCGCCGGGATCGGGCCGACCGTATAGTCCGTGAAGTTGATGGACAGCGTATAGGCGGCCACCTCGGCGGCCGTGTCGTTGACCACGAAGATCTGGTCAAGTCCCTCAAAGACACCGTGCAGGCGCACGAGCGAAACCCCGCCGGGCCTGTAATCGTGGTCCGCCTGCACAGCGGCCTCATTCCAGTAGCCGGGCTTCAGCAGGCCGGCCGTCTCCGGGCCGCCTTCCAGTTCGCCGATGAGCGGCGCGTTCGCCCCGCCGCCGAACTCGCTGTTGTCCGCCGTCAGCAGGGGATTGTTCGTCGTTGCGCCGCTCACAATCGCCATCGGGGCTGCGGGTTTGTGGGCCGCAACGGCTGCCGCGCTCATGTTCGATATCACCGTCAACCGCCCCTGGTGCTCCGGCGCGGTCGAGGCGCCGTTGGCCGCCAGAACCGTCGCGCCATTGGCCACCACCACCGAGCCGTGCAGCTTCACCATGCCGGGGGTGCCGGCACCCGCAGTGCCGCCGATTCCGCCGATTCCGCCGTTGCCGCCGCTACCGCCGACGGCTCCACTGGCACCCGCACCGCCAATGCCGCCCCTATTGGCGCCACCGGCGGCACTGCCTCCCGCGCCGCCCGTTCCACCGGGTTTGCCCGCGCTGCCCGCGCCGCCGGAAGCGCCGGAGACGCCAACCGCCGGCACTGCAGCCGAAATGTCAATGGTTGCTGAAGTGATTGCGAGAAGGCCCTTTGCGGCCAGCACAACCGCACCGCCGCCGGAAGCGCCCGGCTTGCCCACGCCGCCTGTGCCGCCGGAACCGCCGGAACCGCCCGCACCGCCGGAACCGCCGGCGCCAACCGTGCTCTGGGCACCACCCGACGTGGAGACTATCACACCGCCGCCGTTGGGTCCGGCAACACCGTTGCCGGCATCACTGCCCTGGCTGCCTGTGACGCCGACAGCCGCACCGGTCGCCTGGGCGGAACTGTTACCGCTGGCGCCGGCCGCGCCACCGCCGCCCTGGGCTCCACCGGCGCCGCCACCCGCGCCGCCGCCGGAACCACCGCTGCCGCCGGCACCACCGCCCGC
>CAIXUF010000466.1 GCA_903922535.1 Candidatus Hydrogenedentota bacterium | reverse complement strand
GGCAGCACGAAGGGCCGGTTTTGCGCCGGGGTGCATTGCGGCGGCGATTGGTAGCCGAGGAAGTGCACGTAGAGGGCCTTGTCCGCCGCGTTCTCCATGATGACCGACTCGATGTTTTGCGGGGCGCTCACTTCGACAACGTGTTCGGGGTGCAGGTAGCGGACCACGTTGCGCAGCAGTGCGCGCACTTCGGGGATGGGGTGTTCTCCGGCCGCGGCGAAATCGGGCGCGCCGGTGATGCACACCACTTTGCCTCTGCCCACGGTGTTGATCAACAGCGCCGGTCCCACGGGCTTGTCGGCCGAGTTCGGCTGGTAGATGGGCTCCTTGCCCTGCTGTTGGCGGACCGTGCGTGCCGGCTTCATCAGTTCACCCACGGCCGTGGCCGTGGTGGGCTTGTATACAATGCCAGGTCCTTCCACCAGGAAGGGCCAGTCGGCGGCGTAGTCCGTGCGCAGCCGCTCCGGCGTGTCCTCCGCGAAGCGCATAAAATTGTCGGATGAATTCAGCCGTTCCACGTACTTCGCGCCGATCAGATCCTCCAGCACGGAGTGGTCGAGCGTCTCGCCCATCGGTCCCATGATGCCGGTGATTCCGGTGACGATGAGGTTGCCGCCCTGTTCCACGTATTCCCGGAGACGGTTCACTTCGACCTTGGACAGGATGGGCACATTGGGCAGCAGCACGACCGGGAAACGGCGCAGCGCGTCGGCGTTTGCATTCTCGTCCAACAGCACGCCAAAGGGGATGTGCTCATAGAACATCACCTTGTGCGCGCCGTTGAAGCCCTGCTGGTACTTTGCTGGCGTCTCACGTCCGTACCAGTCGCGGCTGCGCGCGGAGTAGTACAGGCCCACCTCGGGCAGTTGGGGATGGCCGAAGTAGGCTTCCTTTGCCCGCGCCTCCTTGAACACCTCGCCCATGCGCGCATAGGCAACCGGATCGAGCCAGCCGTCATAGCCGGTCTTGTCCACAATGGTGACCTGTGACCCGTGCGCCCGCAGTGTCAGCAACTCCCAGCGCAGATCATTGACGGGGCGGCACGTGTTGTCGTGGTAGATGCGCGCGTGGCGCGACATGGCCACCTGGTAGCGCATGCCCGGCGTGGACGCCTCCAGGAACTCGGAGGTCAGGCTCACGCCCAGCGCGCCAAAGCCCCACACGCCCGTCTCGGCGGTGACGAAGTCGGCGTTGATCGCGTGCTGCACGGGGCGCTGGCCCACCTCGAAGGAGAACGGGGGATAACCGTGATAGTTGAAATCGACGGTCACCTCCGGTTTGAGGTCGTGAATGTAGCTGCGCATCGCCTTTTCGAAGCGCTGGCTCGTGTTGTAGCGGAATTCGAGCATCCGGTCCCATGCCTCGTCCCATGTGACGCCCGTGGGCATGGGTTTGTGGTATTCGGCTTCATACTGTCTCTTGCAGTTGTCGCACCAACAGCCGTAGGGCGGGCCAAAACCCTGGTCGATCATGTCGATGTGGAAACCGGCAATGCCGTAGTCCAGCATCTCGGCGACCACCTGCTTGGCGTGTTCGATGTAGCCGCTGTTGAAACAGATGCGCTCAAGCGGCTTGCCGTCCTTGTCGATCATCTTGTATTCAGGATGGTCGCGCAGCGGATAGCCGTTGCCCTGCACCACGCAGTACGCGATGATGGGAAGGTGGTGCGGCTTGGCCGCATCCACCGCCTCGCGCAGCACGTCGCGGTCGCCCATGCCGGGGCATTTCGGTGCCACCTTCGAATTGTAATAGGCGAACTCGCTGTCCTTGGCCCAGATGACCAGGTATTGCGAATTGTTGGCGACGGCCTTCTCCACAATGTCGCGGCCGTTGAAATTGGACGCATACCCCACGTCCGACGGATCGCAACCGACCTGCGCGCCTGTCGGCCCCACCTCCATGCCGACGTTTAGCACCTTGTACCAGGGCGGCGGTACGGGTTCCGCGCCAAACGCGCCGCAGGCCAGAACGGAAGTTGCGAGGGTGACAAAGAGGAATCCGGTAGTAGCAGTCTTATACATGGCCGTCTCCAGTATGGTGCTTTTGCCCATCATGGTAGCATTTTCGGGAAACCGGCGCATCCAGACCGCAGACGTGGGGTGCATGAAGTTTTGCGAAGCAAAAACGGGACGCACCGTCTTTGCGTCTTTAGTGTCTGACCTTGCCTCGCATTAATCATCCTCACGAAAGCAGGCAATTCGTCAGAATCCCGGGGGCAAAGTCTTGTTCGGCGGGCCGTCCCGCCAGTTCTTCGGAGGTTCCCATGCGCCGTGCCCGTCCAGATAGAGCAGGCTGCGCCCCCTGCCAAAGTGGTTGTCCACTCTTTCGTAAGCGATGACTGTGTCGGCAGGGTCGGAAGTCTTGAGGCCGGGAACGTAGGCGTAACTGCTCAATTTCTCGATGGTGTCCGGATCGGGGCTGGGAGGGAACGGGTGCGGAACCCCGTGATCCCGCATGCAGACGGACTGTGCCTCCGGACAGATTAGGCACTCCAGACCCGGAATGTATTTGGGGCTCAATGCTGACAGCCTGTCAGGGAAACGGCCGTCGTGTTCGTCTGCGTACAACTTCAATCCCGTGGCAAGCATCTTGAGATTGTGGACGCACAATGTTTGCCGGGTGGAATGGCGTGCCGTGTCCAGAACATGCCAGACGGCAACCGCCGCCAGGCACAACAATGCCAAGCCCCCGGCGATCAACACCTTCCCATTTTGTGACCGCTTAAGATTCATGTCAGTCCGTCCTGTTCAGAGACTGCAAGTATCAACAGCTTTATTCTACTCCATTTCAGGTTTCACGGGAAGCGGAAATTCTACAGCCTGGGGTGGTGCGTTCCGCTTCACTTCGGGCACCCTGCGCAAGGCCCGCCTATTATGCGTTGTCCGCGGCGGTTGGCGTCTTATGCTACCATGGGGGCTTCGCAAACCGGTGAATATGCAGGCCAGAAACGGGGTGAAATCCCTGCGGAGTACCATACGCTGTGTTCATGTTATTGGCTGCCCGTTTTGTTTTCCTGGCAACGGCCCTAACCGCCCCGGCCCCGCCCGCTGAGGGGTTGCTGCTTTGGTTTGACGCCGCTGACGCGGCCACGCTCCGTCTTGACGGGGAACGGGTGAATTCCTGGAAGAGCAGGGCTCCCGGTGTCGAAGAGGTCGCGATGGGTGAGGGGAAGCACCGGCCGCGCTGGGTGTCGAATGAAAACACACCGCTTCGCCCGGTCCTCTTTTTCGACGGGGACGACGACGTGCTGACGATCCCCGCGTTTGCCCGGCAGGCGGACACGTGGACGCTGGTCGTGGTGTGCGCCCCGTATCAACCAGCCAAGGGCGGCGCGCTGTGCTCCGCCTGTCCGGCCAAGGGGGACGATTTTGATCCGGGGTTCACGGTGGATCTGTTTCAGGCGTCTGCCGCGTTTGATCAGGTGAGTATTGAGGGCGCGGGCAGGATCGGGGGACAGCAGGACCAGATGCAGAGCACTTTCGCCTGTGGCGGCGCGCATGTGGTCACCGTGGTGCGCGCGGCGGAGGAAGTCCGCCTGTTCATCGACGGCAGGGAGGAGGGAACCCGTCCGGCAACGCCGGCGAAGACCGTCATGGAGGAATTCCGCATTGGCGCCCGCTACTACGCCGGGGCGGAGCGGAGCTATTTCCACGGCGAGATCGCGCAGGTGCTGCTCTATGACAGGGCGCTGGCCAACACGGATCGCACCGCCGTGGAAAGACTTTTCGCGGTCGGTGAAGGCGAGCGCATTGCGGGGGAGACGAAAGCGGCACAGGACGCCAATCTCCGGCAGGAGGAACGCATGAGGAACCGCATGAAAGCGCCGCAGCTTGTCCAATCATGGCCCGATGTGAAGACCTTTCTGGCCGAATCAACGCCGTCTCCCAATCTGGCCGGGATGCCGCTGCGGAAGGACCTGCACGAGGCGATCGTGCTGGGGACGCAGCACCTGAACAGTCTTTACGACCGCGACCGGGACAACGAGCCGTTCTTCTATTCCAACTGCCAGGCCGACGGCACGGGCAAGATGTTCCACTCGGTCAATATTGGCATTCCGCATGTCGTGGGCCGCTGTCTG
>CAIXUF010000465.1 GCA_903922535.1 Candidatus Hydrogenedentota bacterium | reverse complement strand
CGAATCACTCGCTTTCGCACGAAAAGCGGCGGCATGGCCGCCGCAGTCAATGGAAGCAAAACACTGCGGGGGCTGCCAACGCAGTGAAGCAGTTTTCCGCAGTCGATTTCGGCATGTTATGATTGCCTCATGGCCGGGAATTGCACCCCGCCACAGTAACTGGGATCGGCCCCGGCGCCGAAAGAAAGGCTGGTTCTTCATGAAGAAGTTGCTCAAGGCAAACGAGAAAGTCATCGGGGTGGACATTGGCGGCACCAAGATGATGGCCACGGTGTACGACCGTGATTTCGAGGTCCTGGGCACCTGCCGCAAGAAGAGCAAGGGCAAAGCCAGGCAAGGCAGCACGGAGGGACGGATTGTCACCGTTGTTCGCGCCGCGCTGGAGGCGGCGGGTAACCCGAAGATCCATGGCATTGGCGTCGGTTCCCCCGGTCCGCTCGACCCAACGACGGGCGTGATCATCGACACGCCGAACCTGGGCTGGAAAGACTTTCCGCTGGCCGAGATGCTCGCAAAGGAATTTGGCGTGCCGGTCGCCGTGGACAACGACGTCAACGTCGGCACCTACGGTGAGTGGTGCTTTGGCGACATCAGCGACTGCCGTGACGTGGTCGGCATTTTCCCCGGCACGGGCATTGGCGGCGGAATCATCGTCGATGGCAGGATGGTGCACGGCTTTTCCGGCGCGGCCGGCGAAATCGGGCACATGACGGTCATGCTTGACGGCCCCTACTGCGGCTGCGGCAAACGCGGTTGCCTGGAGGCAGTGGCCTCGCGCATCGCGATTGCGAAGGAAATCGCGGCCCTCGCCGCACGCGAGGATGCCCCCTACATTCTGGAAAACTGCGGCACCGACCTTGCAAACATCCGCAGCGGGGTCATTGCCAAGGCGATCAAGGCCGGCGAGAAGATGGTGGAGGGCGTCGTGCGCCAGGCCGCCTACTACATCGGCGTGGCCTCGGGCAACCTGATCAACATCCTCAGCCCCGAAGCCGTAGTCATCGGCGGCGGGCTCGTCGAGGCGATGCCGGAACTGTTCATGGAAGAGATCAACCGCGGCATCGCGGACCATGCCATGCCGTTTCTGCTCAAGAATGTGCGCGTCGTTGCCGCCAAGCTCGGCGACAATGCCGGCGTGCTTGGCGGGGCACAGATGATTGCAGAGCGGCTGCATCCGCAAAAGTAGTCAATTCGCCCACAGTATTTGCCACCGTTTCGATGGCAATTGAACATGGATGCACAGGATATACAGGATAAGAATGGTCAGCGTTCTTCTGCCTAATCCTGTACATCCTGTTCATCCATGTTATGAATGCCCTGTCTCGTCCTCTTCCCGATTGGAATGTCAAGGCATCGTCTCTGGTTGCGCCACTTTTTCGAAGGATAGACAGCTTGGCGCATTTGGCCGCACCGCCGTCGCTGTGGTACGATCCAGTCCTCGTCGGGGCGTAGCGCAGCCCGGTTAGCGCGCCTGGTTTGGGACCAGGAGGTCGCGGGTTCGAATCCCGCCGCCCCGACCAGTTCTCTCTCTCTCCGGAGTCCAATTTACAGGCTGTGAAAGCATGCCCCTCTTTCCCGAATAGTCCTGCAACAGGTCCATTAACTCGGGTTGGAAAGGGAGGCAATTTGCTGGTGCAGCTTCTGCACCTCCTCCGGAGAGACTGCGGGCGGCACCTTGACATTCAGGTGCTCCATCTTCACGAAGGTCTCAAGTGCGTGTTCTTGGTTTTCCGGCCTGTGGGCCGCAAGAAACAGAGTGTACCAATACCACACGACCGGATTGTCCGGCTCCAGCTTTGTGAGTTCGATGTATTGCGCTTCGGCCTCATCATGCCGGCCGGCCTTTTCCAAGACGAGGCCCAGATGCCGCCGGTACGGATGTTTTTCCGGATACAATTCGATCGCCTTCTCGAAGGCTTCTACGGCATCCCGACTTCTTCCCGTCTTGTCAAACACAAATGCCAGTTCGGCGTGAACAAACGCATTGTCCGGCATGAGGTCCACCGCAAGACGTCCAATGCGCTCCGCTTCGGCGTACTCGCCGCCCACCTCAAGGGCCAAGAGCAGATTCTGCATCGCGACCAGGTTGGACGGCTGAAGTGCCACCGCCTTGGCGAAAGCTTCGATTGCGTCCTTTGTCCTGTCAAAAGCCAGCAGCACCCTCCCCCGACACAGATGCACGGCGGCGGCGCCTGCGTCACACACGGGTGGCTTGTCGGCGATATCCTCAGCGAGTTCACGCTCGGATGCGTGTCCAAGGATATCAGCCACCACAACCTGAGCCACAGGCGAATCCGGACGCAGCGCGGCAAATCGCAGCGCATCGGCTTTCGCCCGCGGCTTGTCCCGGACAATCAGGGCATCAACGGCGCCTGCGATAAGCCTGAATGCTTCGGGAGCGTCCCTTGGAGGTATTCGACGAGGGGCAGCGTCCGTATCGGCGGGAAGTGACGATGGCGGCAAAAGGGGATATACCCCATTTATGGAGCTGCCTATAGGGTACAGTTCCACCCGCGACCCTGGGTTGGCTTCCCTTTCTTTCGTTATGCGCAACCGCGTCAGGATGGCCTCGACACCAGACTCTGGATTCAATACGGGACAGCCGCTCCAGCCATGGGTTACCTTCAGTGTTTGACTAAACAATGTCTTCCACGATGGGACGGTCTCAGAAGGCGACATGCCTGGTTGTGTCTTGACAACGCTTAGATTTTCGATATGGAGATCCCTAACAGCCCCTTCTTTATGGCTTGCCGTCTCCGTTGCCATTTCCGGCTCTGTATACGAGGCTGCGAACACAGTTTTCCCCAAGCCAACAACATCTTGCGCCGGTTGCAGGAAAGGGGGCGGAGAGGGCCAGTTAACGTGAAGCACGGCGATATCCTTGGCCGGGTCGGATGCAATAACCTCCCCGACGAAGACATCCCCAAAATGCGGACTTGCAACGAACAAGACCACCGGCTCACGGTGCTGGCCCTTTTCCGACACACGCACGGTGTTGTGCCACGCGGTGACCACCAACCTCTGAGTTCCCAAGACGAACCCGGTGCCCACTTCCGTGTCTCGTGCATCGCTGGAAAAGACGATCACAACCGCATCACAGGCGGACCGGGCAAGAGATTCCATCTTGCCATTTTCACAGAAATGGCGTCCCCCAT
>CAIXUF010000464.1 GCA_903922535.1 Candidatus Hydrogenedentota bacterium | reverse complement strand
TGGAACGCCTGTCGGCAACGTCCGTCAACCACTCCGTAAAGTTCCTGCGTATGGTGTTCAAGTCGGCGCGCGCGGACGGCGTCCTGCTGGACAACCCGGCTGAATTTGTCGGCACCGTCGCGAACCGGCACCGCACAAAGCGCCGCGCCTTCACTCTCCCGGAATTGAAACTGGTCCTCGACCACGCCGGCCCGGAGTGGCGGAGCATGATCTACTTCGGTCTGTATACCGGGCAACGACTGGGGGACATTGCCGTGTTGACGTGGCAGAATGTGGACCTTGCGCAGAAGGAGATCCGGTTACAGACCACGAAGACCGAGCGCCAGCAGATCCTGCCCATCGCCGAACCCTTGTTACGGCATATCATGACGTTGCCCAGCAGTGACGATCCGAAGTCGCCACTTCACCCGCGCGCCCATGAAATTGTCACGCGGGACGGGCGGGTCGGGTCACTGTCGCGCGAGTTTTATGAGATCATGACAACCGCCGGTCTCGCCAAGAAGAAAACGCACAAGAAAGAGGAAAATGGCTTCGGCCGGCGTGGGCGCCATGCGGTCAACGAGATCAGTTTTCACGCATTGCGCCACACGGCTACGAGTTTGATGAAAAACGCGGGCATTTCCCCTGCGATTGTGCAAGAGTTTATCGGCCACGACTCAGAAGCCATCAACCGGGTTTATACGCACATCGAGACTTCATCCATGCGCCGCGCCGCGGATGCATTGCCGGACCTGATCCGCAAGGCGAACTGAAAGGAACCCCATGAAGACGAAGAGCAAGGTCGCCGCCAAGAAGCATCACACGCCGAGAACTGCGCCTGTTGCAGTACGGAAGTCGGGCTCATCCCGCTTGCCGACAAATCCGGAAGCCACGCAAGCTACCCCGGTGCCCAAGACCCAATCGGCCGCGTGGCGCGCGTGGCGGGAGTTGCAGAAGGCGGAAAATGAAGCCTTGCGCCACGTCGACCCGGTGATCGCCCTGATTGTGGCCAGAAACCGCATCCGCGACGGGTTTGAGGTGCTTTCGCAACTCATCGATCGCGGAAGTGTTGTTCTTCAAACGCCGGGCGGCCCGAATGCCACGAACGATCCTGCGGCCGATGCCTTGTGCTTCGCCTTCGAACAGTTGAAGCTCAAGGTTGCTCAGCACGCGCGGAACGGCCGTCCGGAGTTTGTGGCTACGACGTGGTCCGCCGGCTTGTTTTTCGCCGAAATGATTCACGAACTCGCGGCCAACAAGAAGGCTGTGCCAAAACTGGTACGGCTTGCGCGCCGATCCCTTTATCTGCCCTCTCTTCAGGCGCGCCAGCCCACGTTCACGTATGGCTTCAAGGACGTGGCGAACATCCTGCATCTGGCCGAGGACTGCCTCTCCAACACGGCGAAGAAGGCGCAGCACAGGCTTGATACACCGATTACGAAGATGGTCGCTGACATTGTGGAGTCTATCGGTGTGATACAGGAACAGTTGCGGGTGGCCCGCGGCGTTCACCAAAGTATCCGATCAGCCTATGCCGATCCACAGTCCCTGGTCGGCCTGCCCAAATCTGTCGTCGCCTACATTAAAAGCGCCGATGTCGGGACGGAAGAACAGTATCTGAAACGCCAATCTTTCCGACCGGAGACCCTGAACTACGATTCGCTGCCGCCTTTGACCAAGGCCACCGCAGACGAATGGTGGGACAAAGCCGTTAGTCAGGAAGTCTCCCGACGGCTAAATGAGCACGGTCCCGAGAGCATGCGCTTGCGAAAACTGGTCCATTACTTAAAACCGTATGAGCAATTCGCCGACCTACGGCGACGGAGCAAGATCGCGCTACGGAGTCTGGCCCGGCCTACCGTCAAGACCCCTCCCCCTCATGAGGGGTGACCCTCTTGATGGGCGAGGTGGCTGCCGGGTGGCTCCTCATGACGGTCGGAAACGATGTCCACTGCCCCCTCTTGACGGGCTCCCCTCATGAGGGCAAATCCTCATGATTCCCTAGCAAAATGCTTAGTTTTGAGGGGGTTACCCCCCTAGCGCGATTGTGCGCGACGTGTCACAGTGTTCCCGAAGCAAGGAATGGGCCTTGCGCAAACGGAGGGACACATCAATGACACGCAACATGATTCTGACCGAGGCTCCGCCGTCCGTCGCCGCCAACGCGGATGGACCGTACC
>CAIXUF010000463.1 GCA_903922535.1 Candidatus Hydrogenedentota bacterium | reverse complement strand
TGTGGCGGACACGACCCCGCCGGTCATTCACCTTGTCGGCACATCCCCGACCATCGTGCAGTGCGGCGCGCCGTACACAGAGCTGGGCGCCAGCGTCACCGACAACTGCGCCACCGGACTGGTTGCCGCGATTGGCGGCCAGGTGGTGAACACGGACGGGTTCGGCACCTACACCGTCACCTACAACGCAACCGACGGCAACGGCAACAGCGCCGCCGAGGTCACGCGCGTGGTGATCGTTGAGGACCATGTTCCGCCGGTGATCGATATTGTCGGCGAGGCCGCGGTCACACTGGAATGCCACGGCACATACGACGAGCCGGGGGCCACCGGCTCGGACGCCTGCGCCGGCGAGATGTATATCGAGATTGGCGGCGACACGGTGAACACGGACACGCCCGGTATCTACACCGTCACCTACTCCACGGACGACGGCAACGGCAACAGCACCGTGGTCAAGCGGGTGGTGACCGTGAAAGACACGAGCACGCCGGTTATTGAACTTCTTGGTTCGGCTGAACTCAGCCTGACCTGCAGGGATGTCTACACCGACGCGGGCGCCACGGCCAGCGATGCCTGCGCGGGCGATCTGACGGGAAGCATCGTGGTCACCAATCCGGTGAAGACAAACGTGCCCGGCACCTACACCGTGCTGTACAACGTGACGGACGGCTTCAACAGCGCCGCGCAGGTCGCCCGCACGGTGCACATCACCGACACCGAAGTGCCGGTTATCACCCTCCTGGGTGAGGCGGATCTTACGGTGGAATGCAGTTCCACCTACACGGACGCGGGTGCGTCGGCGGAAGACGCCTGCGCCGGCGACCTGACTTCCGCGATTGTCACGGACAATCCGGTAAACACCGCCGTGGTCGGCACCTACACGGTGACCTACAACGTGAAGGACACGGGGGTCCCGCCCAACAATGCCCTGACGGTCACCCGGACAGTCCACGTGACGGACACGACCAAACCGGTCATCACCCTGCTGGGTTCGCCCACCGTGACCATTGAGTGCAGGGCGGCCTACACGGACGCAGGCGCGACAGCCCATGACACCTGCGCGGGCAACCTGACTTCCGCCATTGTCCCGGCGAATCCGGTTGACACGGCGGTGCCCGGCACCTACACCGTGACTTACGCCGTGAGCGACGGCCACAACAACGCCGACCCGGTGACGCGCACCGTCACTGTGGTGGACACCACGGTCCCGGTCGTCACCATTGAGGGCGGTAACACGCTGGTTGAAGAGTGCAGCGCGGCCTTCACGCTTCCCGGCGCGTCGGCCTCGGACGTTTGCTCCGGCGCTCTGGCCGCCGCAATCACCGACCTGGGCGGCCTCAACGCGGCCGCGCCGACGGTGGGCATCTACAGCGTGGTCTACACCAGCGATCCGGACGGCGCAGGCCTGACGGGCGCCGCGACACTGACCGTGACCGTGCTGGACACCCTGGCCCCGGTGGTCACTCTTGTGAATCCCGGCCCGCTGACCTTTGCATGCACCGAGTCCGTGGAACTGCCCACCGCGACGGCGTTGGACGCCTGCGTTGGGGCGCTGGCCGCCGACGTGGAAAGCCTGGGTGGCCTGAATCTTTCCGCGCCCGAGTTCGGCACCTACCATGTGGTCTACAGAAGTGCCGCGGACGGCTTCCAGACCGGCACGGCAGTCCTGACCGTCAGCATCACGGACGACGTGCTCCCGGTCATTACACCTCCGGGGGCGAAGACCCACGCGCCGGACGATTACGGCCACGCATCGGTGCCCGATTTCACGGCGGAGGCGACGGTTACCGACAATTGCTCCCTCGTTGGCTTGTCGGCCGTCACTCAGTCCCCGCTGGCGGGAACGAATGTCGGTCTGGGCGACCACACTGTCACGCTGTCGGTGACGGACAAGGCCGGCAACGTGGGCACCGCGACAACGGTGTTCACGGTGAGTTCGGCCGACTATTACAATGCGTACGGGGCAACCACGGACCTTGTGGTTGCCGGTGGTACGCTTGACATCAACACGGACGCGATGACCATGACCGGCGCGGCCTCCGCCTCCGGCTACAACGAGGGCGGCGTCTGCGTGTTCCGGTTTAACAATGTGGATGTGGCCGCCGATGTCGCGGTGAACGTGACCGGAGCGCGGCCCCTGTCCATCGCCGCGGCCGGCGACATCTACTGGGACGCGAACATTGCCGTGCCCGCAGGCAAACTTGGCGGCGCAAACGGCGGCGC
>CAIXUF010000462.1 GCA_903922535.1 Candidatus Hydrogenedentota bacterium | reverse complement strand
GACAGTGGCCCGCATGCTGAACGGCATGCACTGCATCGGAAGTCTTTCGCCGAAAGACGTGCCGGGCACGCGAATCGTCGCGTTCCGCGGCAAGAAGCACGACCTGCTGGTGAAGTGGGTTGAGAACAGCGGCGAATGGGAATCGCGCGGTGTCCTGCGCGCCGCAATGCCGCATTTCGACGGCGTGCCCGCGGGCAAATGCACGGACTATCTCGGCCGCGTTGCCGGGGTGCCCGCAGAATTGACGGGCGCGCCGGTGTTTGAGGAACTGCCGCTGGGTGCCTGTGACAGGCTGCCGTTGACACCAGTACCCCGCGGCGAGTCACGCGGGGGCGATCCCTGCGCGGTGGTCCTGCAACCCGATTTGCCGCGCGCCGAACTCCGTATCTTCAAGCCCGAGTGGACGGAGGAGAACACCTATGTGCTGCCGCCCAACAGTGAGACGACGCTGGCGCTGTGGGTGTACAATTTCTCGGACAAGGCCGTCCGAGGCCCGGCACCCCAGTTCGACGTTCCGGACGGCTGGTCCTGCAGACTCGACGAACAACCTGTGGAAGTGGCACCCGGCGAACGCGCGCGGCTGTCCTGCACACTGAGAACGGGAAGTCTGACCGACGAACCCGGGGCCGAATTCTGGGTGCGGCTCCGGGGCGAATTCGGCGACGCTGGACGCCCGGCAGCCGCGTTTCGCGTGCGTTTGCTCAAACCCGACGGAGAAGTCCAATGAAGAACACCGCGTTGCGAATCCTGAACCCGATCATCGGACTGCTGGTCCTCTCGCAGGTCTCCACGGGGCTGCTCAACGACAATCTGCCGGACTGGCTGTTTCCGATTGTGCACGAGGCCGGCGGCATCCTGCTCGCCATCGGCGTCGCACTGCATGTCACCCTGAATTTTGGATGGGTCCGGAGCAATTATCTAAAGCGTCCCAAAGCAAAGGCATAAGCGCCGCACCGCCGTCTTCAACTTGCCACGCCAATCCCAAGGAGTCCCAGGTCATGCGTGTATCAGCATTTGTCTTTCTGTCCCTGTCGTTTGTTGCCGCTGCGGCCGGCGCCGCGCCCTGGGGCGCAATCGCCACGGGCACACAGGTCGACATGGAACGGCTCGCGACGGCCGACCTGGCCCGCTATCTGGGCCAGGCGACCGACACCGCCGTCAAGGTGGCGCCGCGCGGTGCATGGGAGCACACGCCGGTGTCGGCGGTGCTGTTGGAGCGGGACGAATCCATCCAGGACGAGGCTTACCGCATCACGGCGGGGCAGAAGGTCGGCGTGTACACGGTCACCGTGGCCGGGGGCACGCCGCAGGGCGTGGTGAACGGCGTGTACGGACTGCTGCGCGCGCTCGGTTACCGTTTCTATCTGGGCAGCGAGAGTGTGCCCGCCACCCTGCCGGAAGAGTTGCCCGGTTCCGGCCCCATTGAGGGCAGTCCGGTCTTCTCCGTGCGCGGTGTGCTGCCCTGGTACAACTTCTTCGACAGCCCCACGGCATGGGACCCCATCGACCACCGCGCGTTTGTCGACCAGCTCATCCGCTCGGGCGCGAATTTCCTGACCTTCCACACCTACGACGCCGAACCCTTCGCCGCCTATGACGAGAAGGGCAAAATGAAGGAGGGCGCGCCGCTGCTCAACACGGCCAGCCCCACCTGGGGCACTTCGGGCACACGGGTGGACCAGTTCGCCTTTGGCACGGACAAGCTCTATCTCGACCCCTATTTCGGCGCGGCCTCCACCGTGGAGGGGCGCGGGCCGGACGACGCCGTGCGCCGTGAAAAGACAATCCTGCGCGACGCGTTCACCTACGCCCGCAAGCGCGGCGTGCATCCGGCGCTGGGCTTTGAAATCACCGGCGACCCGACCCAGCCCGACGTGTGCGAGCGCTTCATCAAGCGCTTCAACGCTGTGCTGGACTTCTATCCCATGATTGAATACGTGTTCCTCTGGCAGGCGGAAACGCAGGGCGCGCAGGGTTACACGGAGCAGCACACCCCGCCATCGGCGACCGCACCGGAAAGTCCGCTTCAGTTCTACGGCATGGAACGGCGCATCGCATTCCGGCGCGCCGTGGACCGCACCGAGGGCGCGCGGCCATTCTTCCAGGACAATGAGGCGGGCAAGCGCGCCCGCGCCAACGAGGGCGCGCGGCTGGAGCAGTTTTCCTGGCTGGCCCTGCGCGCGCTGTCGCGCCGCGAGCAGGCGCCCAAACTGGTCATCTCCGGCTGGGGCGGCGATGACCGCCTGCTCTCCGCCGAGTACTACGCCGGACTCGACAAGATCCTGCCGAAGGGCGTGGTCTTTTCGTCGCTTGACTTCATCTCGGCAAGGCCCAAGGTGGATTCGATCTACAGCGCGCTTCCGGCAGACCGCAAACGCTGGCCCATCCCCTGGCTGGAATGCGACGGCGACCAGTGGCACCCGCAGGCCGCCGTGCATGTTTACGACAAGATGATGCGCGACATTTTGCAGGGGCAAAGCCAGGGCGTGCTGGGCATACACTGGCGCACGCGCGATGTTGAGGAGAATTTCGGTTTCGTCACGGCGTTCGCGTGGAATCCCGACGTGACGACCGAGACGTTCTACCAGGATCTCGCATTGCAGGGCTATGGCCCTTCAGCGGGAACGGCCATGGCCGACATCCACCGCGAGTTGGACGCGCTCGGCTACCGCTGGGTGGGCGGCGGCGGACAGAATGAGTGCGCGCCCTTCTCCTGGGGGCCGGGCGATCCGCAAAAGGTGGAACAGCTCCGCGCGCTGCGCGACCGCGCGGCGGCGGTCACGCCGGAAACGCGTCTGGGCCGCGAACGGCTGGCGTGGCTGATCGGCGCGATGGACTGGACCCTGGCCTATTACGACGCGGAAGGCGCGGCCGTAAAGGCGGGCGAACTGATCGCCAGGGCCAAGAATGCGCCCAACGCGGATCAGGCAAAACAGGCGGCCACGGCCGCCCGCGAACTGCTGGGTTCCGGCCTGCTGGCCAAGGCCATGCGCGCCTATGCCACGCGCGTCACCACGCGCGGCGAATACGGCGTGCTGGCAACAGTGAACACCAAGGCGGCCGCCGACTGGCGGCGGCTGTGGAACGATGCCGGTCGGGTGCTCGGCGAACCGGAATCGGACCCGCCCGCGCCTGCATGGACGCCCGCACCGGCCGTGTGCCTGCCGCGCCTGATCGCCTCGGCACCCGAGGGTGCCGACCTGGTGCTCGACCCCTATGTTCTCGGCGGCGGCGAGGTATGGGCGCACTACCGCGGCTTCGGCGCAACGGAATGGAGCAGCATCAAATGCACACTGGCAAAAGGCTGGGTGAAACGGGTCACCCTCCCCGGCACGGCGATGCGCAGCCCCGGAATCCTGCTGCGCCTGTCCCTATCGCCCGATCCGGCGCAGGTGGACGGCGCGATTGACCGCGCCGTCACCGTGATGGCAGAGGTTTCCCCCTCCTACATGCCCATCGCCAAAAAAAAGGAGGACGCCCCCGCGGCCGGAAAAGGCTTCAGCCTGGTCGTGCGCGACGGCCGGATGGCGGCGATGCAGTTGATGTGGAACCCAACGCCCGAGGCGGATTACTTCCGCGTCTACCGCAACGGCGAACCGGCGGGCAACACAGCGGTGGCGTTCTTTGCCGACATCCCGATGCAGTTGGAGACCGAGTACAAGGTGGAGGCCGTGCGCGACGGGCAGGTGATCGACCAGTCCCAACCGGCCACGTTCACCATGCCTGACAAGCCCGTGACCGAGGCGGTGACGCCGCGCGCCTTCGCAAACCGCAGCGGTTTAACCGTTGAATGGGATGAGGCGGCAACCTGCACGGTCGCTTCGTACCGGCTCTCCCGCGCGCCCGAGGGCAAGACGGATTTCGCCGAGGCGGGCACGCTGCGCGCGACACGGTCCGGCGGCCAGGTCTTCCACGACACCCCCGGCGACGGGCGCTGGACCTACCGCGTCACCCCGTTGAATGTGGCGGGCCGCGAGGGCACGCCCGGCGAGGTGACGGTGGCCTTTCCCGCCCCCGTTGTTGCCCCCGCGATCCAGTGGCCGCTGACCGCCGCACCCGAAGGCACGACCACGCGGGGCGCGGTGGCGTTCACCGCGGAAGGCGCGCGCTTCGACGACGGGAGCATCGCCGCCCAGAACGTTCCCGAAGCCATGGACCTGAACCACGCGTTCACGCTCGACTTTGCGTTCCGGGCCGACCGGGTAAACGGCATGCCCGTGCTGCTGTGCCATGGCGCATGGCAGATTGACGGCTGGTTTGTGCAGATCCTCGGCGGACAGTTGACCGTGCGCACGCCCGACGGTGACGCGCAGGGTCCGTCCCTTGAAGCCGACAAATGGTATGCCTGCCGCTTCGTGTTCGACGGCGCGCACCTGCGGCTGGCCATTAACGGCGAGTGGGTGTTTCAGGGCAAAACGGCCGTGCGCAACGTTCCCGCCGCGCGCCCGCTTGTGCTGGGCAACTACTGCGACACCTCGCAGCAGTACCAGTTCCACGGCCTGCTGCGGGACGTGGCGCTGACGCAGGATGCGGTTTTGGATGCACCGCTGAAGCCATAGCTCATTACCGGGAGCGCCGGTGCTCCCAGTGATTACTTCTCGACGGTGACCTCGTCGCAAATCTTGCCGTCCTGGTCCATCGCCTGCATGGTGCAGCGGTTGCCGTCAATGGTAAACGCGTTGCAGAAGGCGTTCGGTGAAAAGTCCGTGAACTCGGCATAGTCCGGTTTCTGCGGGCGGCGCTGATCGCCGGGGATGCTGACGGTGACGCAGTAGATGGTACCGTCCTTCGGGAAATCGACCACCTTGCCGCCGCGCAGCGGCTTGGACCGCAAATAATGGTGCACATGGCCGCTGAGCGCGAAATCGACGTGGTACTGGTCAAAGAGCGGCACCCACGACTTCATGATCTCCGGCTCGTCGCCGTCAGGATCGAAGGGCGGGAAGTGAAACACGGCAAATTTCCACGTTGCGTCGGTGTTCTTGAGCGTGTCTTCAAGCCACTTCACCTGCTTCTCGGGATCCTCCGTCACATCAAGCATGATGAGCAGCGCGGTGCCGTAACGCAGGG